>JAJTDX010000073.1 GCA_021298235.1 Cryomorphaceae bacterium
TAATCAGGCTGCTCGATTTTAACTTTAAGCACTGCATTCAGCGCATCAACATCATGACGTGTAACATTCATACTTCAAACAATAATACGTGTACAAACAAAAAAGGCCCCGTTAAGATAAAACGGGACCGTTTCGTGCGGATGGAGGGACTCGAACCCGCACACCTCTCGGCACTAGATCCTAAGTCTAGCGTGTCTACCAATTTCACCACATCCGCAAAAATTATTATTTCAATCTAACGACCTCTCTTAGTCGAACACTTTTAGACTGGACTTTCGACTCAACCAAAAATGGAGTGCAAAGATAGTAAAAATTTATTTTGAAGTAAATCATCATTAATATGATTTTTTTAGAAGTAAAATTTTTGTGGAAAAGATTCCCGTTACTTTTCTACATAGCAGAGACCGATAAATTATCTTTGTGACATCTTTTTAAGACCATGTTGAGCATCGATCCTAAAGACGTCACCGTACAAAAACTTCATCAGTATCTGTTGGGAGCTATTGGCCCAAGACCTATTGCATTTGCTTCAACGAAAGACAGTCAAGGCAATGACAATCTTGCACCGTTCAGTTTTTTCAATGTATTTAGTGCCAATCCTCCCATTTTAATCTTTTCACCTGCCCGATCAGGAAGAACAGGAGAAACTAAAGATACCTACAACAATGTCAAGGAGATTCCGGAAGTGGTAATCAACGTCGTGAGCTACTCAATGGTTCATCAAATGAGTCTCGCGAGCTCCCCGTATCCTGCCGGCGTCAGTGAGTTCACAAAATCAGGTTTCACTCCACTAGGCTCCGAGACAATTCGTCCCATGCGTGTTGCTGAAGCACCCGTTCAACTTGAATGCAAGGTGAATGAAGTCGTTGAATTAGGTCAAGGAGGTGGGGCGGGAAATCTGATTATCTGTGAAGTACTTAAAATTCATATACAGGAATCGATCCTCGACGATAATGGAATGATTGACCAAAAAAAGATCGATCTCGTATCAAGAATGGGAGGAAACAGGTATTGCAGGGCAGATCAGAATTCGATGTTCGAGATCGCCAAACCGATTACTACTTGTGGCATTGGTTACGACCAAATACCCGAAGACATCAGAAAAAGCACTATACTTTCCGCAAATGATCTTGGCTTTCTGGGGGGCATCGAAGAAATTCCTAATGAAACAGATGTTAATGAATATAAGCTGTTAGAATTAAGTGATATTTTCGTAACTTTAGAAGACAAAGCAGATGAACTGGAAAAGGCATTACATCAGCGGGCAAAAAAGTTACTCAGCGAAGATAAATTAGAGGAAGCCTGGAAAACCCTGCTTTCTTTCAACAATGGATAAACAACAATTAAATACCAACTATTATGTTCAAAATCTCTGGAACCATTAAGGTGAAGAACGATACCGTTCAGGTATCAGAAAAATTTTCTAAAAGAGAATTCGTGCTGACGGATAATTCTGGTCCTTACGAACAACACATTTCATTTCAAGCTACGCAGGATAAATGCTCTTTACTTGACCCACTTAACATTGGTGATCAGGTGGAAGTTTCTTTCAATCTGAAAGGGCGCGAATGGACAAGCCCACAAGGAGAGGTGAAATACTTCAACACCATCGAGGCTTGGAGAATCGAAAAAGTAAATCAAACGGGAGGTATTCCTCCTGAAGGTCCGTCTGCTTTGAATCTAGATCCAATACCTGCTCCAACACAAAGCTATTCTGATCCATTGAATTCTTCATCCGACGATGACTTGCCTTTCTGATGAACATTCATTAATTTCCATTTAAAGCCGGTATATCCGGCTTTTTTATTTAAATCTTGAGAATTAGGAAATAATAACTGTCCTTTATCTACTATCTATTACTCTAATTCCATTTTTTATCAATTTTGCAACAAACAATCAAACTATGATTTC
This sequence comes from Cryomorphaceae bacterium, assembly GCA_021298235.1. The sequence goes on from JAJTDX010000073.1 coordinate 1,912, forward strand.
AATAGATGGTTTAGCAGTTGAATTCAGCGGAACAATTTTATTCAGTGATGTTTCATTTGTGATTAATGAAACCGATAAGATCGCTCTTATGGGTAAAAATGGCGCGGGTAAATCAACCATGCTCAAGATCCTCGCAGGAATATCAAAACCAACACGCGGAATGGTCAATGTGCCAAAAGGTTCTGTCGTCGCCTATTTACCTCAGCATCTACTAACAGAAGACAATTGCACCGTTTTCGAGGAAACATCTAAAGCTTTTCAAACGATCTTTAGTATGAAAGACCAGATCGACAAGATCAATCACGAGCTTACCATACGTACAGATTACGAATCTGATGAATACATGAAGCTCATCGAACAAGTTTCGGAGCTTAGCGAAAAATTCTATTCCATAGAGGAGATCAATTATGATGGAGAGGTTGAAAAAACACTCAAAGGACTTGGTTTCTCGAGAGAGGATTTTACCAGGCCTACCTCCGAATTTAGTGGAGGATGGCGCATGCGTATTGAATTAGCAAAGATTCTCCTACAAAAACCTGATCTGATTCTTCTGGATGAGCCAACCAATCACCTGGACATCGAATCCATTCAATGGCTGGAGGATTTTTTGGTCACTCAGGCAAAAGCAGTCGTTGTAATCTCACATGATCGAGCCTTTGTAGATAGTATTACAAATCGTACAATTGAGGTGACCATGGGGCGAATTTACGATTACAAAGCAAAATACTCTCATTACCTCGAATTAAGAAAAGATCGACGTGCTCAACAACAGAGACAGTACGAAGAACAACAAAAGTTCATCGCTGAAACGACTGAATTTATAGAACGTTTCAAAGGAACTTATTCCAAGACACTTCAGGTGCAGTCACGAGTTAAAATGTTGGAGAAACTCGAGTTAATTGAAGTAGATGAAGTAGATAACTCTGCTCTTAGATTGCGCTTCCCCCCTGCTCCCCGATCAGGCAACTATCCGGTAACTGTGAGTGACCTAGGCAAATCCTATGGTGATCATGTGGTATTCAAAGCTGCTTCAATGAGCGTGCAGCGTGGAGAAAAAATTGCGTTCGTTGGGAAAAATGGAGAAGGAAAATCCACGATGATAAAAGCCATCATGGGCGAAATTGATTTCGAAGGAGAGCTACAGCTTGGTCATAATGTTCAAATTGGTTATTTCGCACAAAATCAAGCTTCGTTGCTGGATGAAAACTTGTCGATCTTTGAAACCATCGACCTCATCGCCGAAGGTGAAATCCGAACTAAGATCAAGGATATTTTGGGTGCATTTATGTTTGGTGGAGAAACAAGTGCGAAAAAGGTAAAAGTTCTTTCAGGAGGTGAGCGTACACGACTAGCGATGATAAAGCTCCTCTTGCAGCCCGTGAACTTATTGATCCTAGATGAACCCACGAATCATCTGGATATGAAAACAAAAGACATCATCAAGGAGGCACTAAAGGAATTTGACGGAACACTTATTTTAGTGTCTCACGACAGAGATTTTCTCGATGGGTTGGCCACTAAGGTTTTTGAATTCGGCAATCAACGGATTAAAGAACACTTTGAGGATATCAAAGGATTTCTTGAACTGAAAAAAATGGAAAATCTACGCGAGATAGAACGAAAAGCTTAATCATCTAACGCGTATCTCCCTCCCTTTCCAAGTTGGTCTGATCATATAAACTGCCAACGTTAAAGCCACTGCGTAAAACGGATACACTATTTCGTACAGAGGAATGCAGAGCAAAAGTGAAATTTTCCTGAAACGAAGGAAAAAAGGAATAAATGCGATGATATCGATAACTGATTTTACTGCGAAAAGTAGCAAAGCATCGGTTAATCGGTGATGGAATACCAAGAAACCTAGAGCAGCGAAAAATAGGGCTGTAAGAAAAACAATTAAAAATATCATCGTATTTGCACTTGAATCATTCAGATCAGCGGTTTTTCCAACCCACCGAACTCGTTGTCTAAAAAACTTCTTAATACTAGACGGAACATCCGTTTGAACGCACAATCCGGGATCAGAACACACAGAAATACTTGCTTTTTTCGAATAAAAATCCCTCAAAAGATAGGTATCATCACCGCTCGGCAAATGTTTATGAAGATAATAGCGATCGTACAAAACAAAAGCAGCTTTTCTGTATAACAAATTCGCACCGCTACAGATAAATGGCCTTTTCCAACCAGCCATAGCTGCATTAAGTGCATTCACAAGGAGATGGTCCACTACAGCAAAATTCCCGGCCAAACTCTCTGAAAACATAGTCACCGGGAGCACATGCATATCACGGACAGGCAAATTTTGTATTCTCTCGAAATACGTCTCGTCGAACACCACATCTGCATCCATAGACAAAATGAATTCAGTTGAAATACTTTGCAGCGCATGACGAATAGCTGCCTTTTTTCCAGTAATTCCCTCGGGACACGAAACCACTGACAGAGGAAGTCCCTGAGCGCAAGAATGAATTACTTGAAGGCTTTCATCTTCTGAATGATCATCTACAAGAAGTATATGCGCAGGAAGACTACTGCTGCACGCAAACGATTTAAGAAGATCAGGCAACTTTCTAGATTCATTTCTAAAAGGGATCAGAACAGTAATTTCCTCTAATTGGATCTTAGCTGATTCCGACATCTCCTTACTTTCCTTTTTTTGCTGACGAATCAGGCCTGTGAACACCCATCCTAATGCACCAATTCCATATAAACAAACAATTGCAACAATCATTTTTGATGAGCTTGAAATGACCGAAGTAAAAAAAGTGCAATCACTGACGGAATCAATAGATTGATCGTCCAAATAGTTAGAGAAGAAATGAGGACTACCCAGTTCTGAATCCCCATCCCCGCATTCATCAAAACAAAAACTGCGATGGATTCACGTATCAAAAGTTTACCTAAAAACAAGGAAGGCACTAGCGTAACCAGAAGGTAAATGATCCAGATCCACAAGAGCAAATCTCTGGAAGCATACGCTTCGAAAGCAAGAAGCACACAATAGAATTGACAACTAAATACCAAATGACGTAACAAACTAAAGAGCAGAAATCTGAAACGAATGGGATTTTCGGCAACGTGCAGGGCAGTATCTCCAATTACCTTTTGCAGAAAACGAGAAGGAAGAAAATAAATCACTAAAAATAAAAGCCCCAATCCTCCTACAGCCGTTATCGAAACGTCATTGAGTATTGACTGTTCAAGAAAAATCACGGCAATGAAGCCGAAAAACAAGGTGACCAGGAATTGAGAAAAGTTACTTTGCAAGGTCATCACAGTTACCTTAGCCCTATCCATTGATTCAGAAAACAAATACCTTCCTGCTAGCTGCCCTACCAATGCTGGAGTAAACATGGACGAAACTATTCCTGCAAAAAAAGAATTCCTTCGGTTTTCATGCCTCGCATCTTTCGTAATTAAGCACCATTTTTTCCATTCAAAAAACCAATTCACAGGAATTAATGCAACAGCGAGGAAAAGGAATACGGGATTGTTCAAAACAATCATGTTTTCTTGAAGATTGGCCTTCTGAAATTGCTTTGTTAATAGTAAAAAGAAGAGAATAAAGAGTATCAGTTTAAAAACTGTAAACAGCCTAGCCGGAATTTTTTTAGTTTTAAACAAGTTACAGAAATGAAGGTTGAAGATAAGATTATTCTTGGAATTGACCCCGGGACGACCGTTCTGGGATATGGATTGATTCATATCAAGGGTTCACAACTACATTTATTAAATTTTGGAGTGGTTCAATTGAGTAAATTGCCTACTCAACCGGATAAATTGAAACGAATTTTTGAACGCATCGAACATATAATTCGGGAATACAAACCTGATGAGATGGCTATTGAGGCGCCGTTCTTTGGAAAAAACGTTCAATCGATGCTTAAATTGGGACGAGCACAAGGTGTTGCCATGGCAGCGTGCCTTAGCCACAACATCCCAATTGAAGAATATTCCCCTCGACGGATCAAACAAGCCATCACGGGAAACGGAAATGCCTCAAAGGAGCAAGTCGCGGCGATGCTCCAAAAACTTCTAAACTTCGACGAGCTACCAAAATACCTTGACGCTACGGATGGACTTGCCGTTGCTGTTTGCCATCATTTCTCCAAAGGAGTTGGTGAACACAACAAGAGTAAATCCGGAAAATGGGAATCGTTCCTCAAGGAGCATCCCGATCGAAAGAAAAGGTAACTATTGATGGTATTAAAAGAATGCCCGGGCAAAGCACTAAAATGGTTTGCCTCGGTTGGGTTTGCAGGTTTTATTACATGCTATATTCTGGCAGCAGTGTACTATCCCGGAGGTTCGGATGTGCACGTGAATTCATCTGGTTTTTCGTTGCTGGAAAATTATTGGTGTGAGCTTTTAAGTGATTATTCTAAAAATGGAAATCAAAACGAAGCACAACCCTTTGCCTTTGCTGCTTTAGTTTTCATGAATCTTGCTCTCGCATCAAGCTGGATTTTTATCGGGGGAACCCGAACTATTTTGAAAAGGCCAGATCCAATACTTATTCTCTCAGGGATACTATCTACTTTTTTTACCAATTTCCTGAATTCACAAATGCATGATCCAAGTATTGCTGTTTCACTTGGACTTGGTTGTTTTTCAATACTACGTTTATTAAAGAACTATCAGGAGAATAAGAAACTGCTCATTGGATTGGGATATTTAAATCTAATCCTAATTCTTTTAAACTGCCTGTTCTACTATTTTTCAGTTGGACTTCAGTTTCTTCCTGCTATCCAAAAAATCACCTTCCTGAGTGTCCTAATTTGGTTTGGCCTTCTTTATTGAGCGAATCAAGGACTTGTTGGTAAACCGAAATCATTTCGGACTGGTGTGTTCCGTAAAAATCCATCGTACGTTCAAAACGCTCAGGTGAAATGCCGTATTTACTCAAAATTGCCTCTCCACTTTTTTTCATCAGCTCCTTGTATGCTCCAACATGAATGTAATTATCTTGAACATGGGATTCTACAATACTCAATTCCTTTAGTATTGAGATCAATGTATCTCTCGCTACCATATTATACGGTTTGGAAACCGAATAATTGTTATCCGAACATGAATAGATAAGCAAGTAAAAAAGAATGCCTGGGATTAATCTCATCAAAGCTCTCTAAATGACATTCGTTCGCCAAAACCTGCCTCTACAATCTTCTCACCATCCCAAACAAGCCTGCCGTTCACAAAGGTCTTGTCAATGGAATAACTAAAATGCTGCCCTTCAAAAGGAGACCACCCACATTTGTAAAGAAGGTTAGATTTATCAACTAAATGATTCTTTTTAGAAACTACGACGAGATCAGCCTTGTATCCTTCTCTGATAAAACCGCGATCTAGGATTCTGAAAAGTACCGCAGGTGCATGCGCCATTTTTTCAGCGATTCTCTCAATTGAAATCATTCCTTGGTGGTATTTTTCAAGCATTGCCTGTAACGCATGCTGGACAAGTGGACCACCAGAAGGCGACTTAAAATATGACTGTTGTTTTTCTTCCATTGTATGAGGCGCATGGTCTGTGGCGATCACGTCAATTTTATTGTCAAGCACAGCCTGAAAGATTGCAGCTCTGTCACTGGCCTTTTTTACTGCAGGATTCCACTTGATCAGCGAACCTTTTTCAGAGTAATCCTCCTCTGAAAACCACATGTGATGAATACAAGCCTCCGCAGTGATCTTCTTTTGTTCTAACGGGATGGCATTATCGAACAACTCAAGTTCACGTGCCGTGGAGATATGGAGAATATGTAATCTAGAACCGTATTTTTTGGCTAGTCTAACGGCGAGCGAAGAAGATAAATAACAAGCCTCCTCACTCCGAATAATCGGGTGCATGGACATTGGAACATCCTCTCCATAGATCGAGCGATACTTTTCTGTATTGCTCCTAATCGTTTGTTCATCTTCACAATGCGTTGCAATTAAAACAGGTGGCACTTTCTGAAAAAAGGCATCCAAAGCTTCCTCCTTATCGACGAGCATGTTGCCCGTAGAAGATCCCATGAAAATTTTCACCCCACAGATCGTACGAATATCCGTTTTTAGAACCTCATCCAGATTGTCATTGGAAGCACCCATGAAAAAGGAATAATTTGCAATTGATGACCGTTCGGCAATTCTAAATTTGTCTTCGAGAAGCTCCTGTGTCAAAGCATTGGGAATGGTATTTGGCATCTCCATAAAAGAAGTAATGCCTCCTGCCACTGCTGCCCTGGATTCCGTGGCAATGTTAGCTTTGTGTGTCAAACCTGGCTCTCTAAAATGAACCTGATCGTCAATGCACCCTGGGAGAAGAAAATTTCCTTTAAGGTCCAACTCCTGGAAATTCCCTTCTACAGAAATTCGTTGCCCGATTTTCACGATCAATCCATCAGAAATCAAAAGATCACCTTCCTGAATTTTCCCTTCATTCACAATTCGAGCGTTTCTTAAAATATAAGTGATACTCATAATTTCATTTTTCTCATTTTCCAAACTCCAATAAATGCCTCTTTAAAAATCCCAGTGCTCATTTTTGACTGTCCATAGAGCCTGTCGACAAAAGTTATCGGCACCTCAACCACTTTATAACCCTTGCGAATGGCTGCGTATTTCATGCAGATCTGAAAGGCATACCCCTTAAAAGTAATTGCGTCCAGACGAATATTTTCAAGAACTTTTCTTCGGTAACATTTGAAACCTGCCGTGGTATCACGAATATTTATCCATAAAATCAAACGGACATATACACTCGCGAAATAAGACATTAGAATTCGCTTCAACGGCCAATTCTTCACATTTCCTCCAGTGCAATATCTTGAACCGATACTTACATCTGCTCCATTTACACACGCCTCGCGCAAACGGAGAAGGTCATCCGGATTGTGCGAAAAGTCACAATCCATCTCAAAAATGTATTCGTATCCTTGCTCAAGAGCCCACTTAAAACCGTGAATGTATGCTGTGCCCAATCCCAATTTCCCTTTCCGTTTCTCAAGAAAAAGTTGATCAGGAAATTCGGACTTCAGTCTTTCCACTAGCGCAGCGGTTCCATCGGGTGAATGATCGTCCACAATAAGAACATGAAACATGTTCAACGTCATGACTTTACGGATCATGCGCTCGACATTCTCGATCTCATTGTAGGTTGGAATAATGACTACCGAATCAGACACTTAATTCACAGTTTGACACAAAAATACGCATTAAAGCATCTTAATATCGATCAATTTGTGACTTTTAAGCGAATGAAATTAACTTTGACGAAAATGACTCGCTGCCTATTTCTTTTGTTTCTTTTCAATGCCTTTGTTGGACACGGACAAGAGGTACGAAATGTCTCCTTGTTGGATCGATGGTTTAGTGACACTTTGGTCACAAATACATCAAATGTCCGTTACAGTGGGTGCTGGGGATTTACTTACAACGGAGAAGAATATGCTGTCATTGGGTCAACGGAGGGGTATCATTTTTTCAATGTCTCACTCACAAACACCCTTGATTTTGTAGGATTCATTGAGGGAAAATTTAATTCTTCTCAGGTTATACATCGGGAAATCAAGACATTTGATCATTACGCATATTTGATTTGTGACGAAGGAAACAGCAGTCTTCAAATTGCAGATCTTCAATACCTTCCGGACTCGATAACCAAGGTAGCAGACTTGCAAGATGAACGTTTTGGTAAGATCCATAATCTTTTCATTGATTCTACAAATGCCCTCTTGTATGCATGTTTAGTTACACCGATTGTAGGAGGCACGATGACCGGTACGATTCCACTCAGAGTTTTCTCTCTGAACGACCCGTTGAATCCGGCACTTATTTGGGAAGGTCCCAGCGACATTCCTGAAGTTCACGATTGTTATGTCACAGGTTCCATTGCCTTTCTCAATTGTGGAATGGACGGAATAAGAATCTATGATTTTAGCACTCCTTCCTCCCCAATTCTACTGAATGACCTTACATTTTATCTGGATCAAGGCTACAATCATCAGGGGTGGTTGAGTCCGGACGGAAAAACCTATGTATTTGCAGACGAAACAGATGGTAAGCAAGTGAAAAAATGTTCAGTAGGATCGAATTATGCGCTCACTATTGAATCCCTTTTTGGAACCAATATCCAAAATAATTCAGTTCCACACAATGTAATGACAGACGGAACATTTGCTTATGTAGCCTATTACAACGAGGGGTTAAGAATCTTTGATATACGAAACGAAGGAAAAGAAGTGGGGTGCTATGACACCTACATGGAGGAATCTCCGTTCAACATGGATGGCGCATGGGGAATTTTCTCTGGTTATGAGTCTGGGAGAATCATTGTTTCAGACCGGCAATCGGGATTGTATTTATTTAATTGGCCGAAAGAGGTTTTTACCATTCCTTCATCTACCCAATTTACTCTTTATCCGAATCCAACAAGTGTTGGTGAAAGTGCGCTGCTCCGTTCACCTTTGGACTCCATTGCATCGTTCGATGTCTCTATTTATAATTTACAGGGAAAACATGTGGACTCCATGAGATCGGAGAATCAATCCTTTTTGGAGCTGAATGCCACGCTGCCGGCAGGTGTATATCACCTCACTGTGCGCTTCATAAATTACTTGAATGAAGCCGATCAAATACTTTTAAAGTGGGTCATTCTTTAAGGAATTGTTCAACAGCATCCGTTACCAAATCGTATTCGTATCCTTTCTGCGAAAGATACCTTAGGATTTTAATTTTTTCCTTAAACTCCAGATTTCCTTTGGTTCGAATTTCTGCTATTTTCCGTTCTGCCAATTGACACAATGAATTCCAATAGATGTCCGAATCAATTTCGAAAAGTGCTTTTTCTATGGCATCATGTTTAAATCCTTTGGCATAAAGCCCTTGACGAATTTTTACTTTTCCCCACTTTTTTATTCGAAACTTTCCGGAAACATAACTTTCCAGAAATCGGGATTCATCCAGATATCCGGAATCCTGAAGTTTTGAAATTATAAATGCATCATGATCTTCCGATACCTTCCAAGACCTTAATTTTGCAAGAACATCCATTTTGCAGCGCTCCTGATAAGCACAAAAAGCCTCAAGCTTGATCAGCAATTCTTCCCTCGAGAAGTTCATTTACAATGATATTTCCTCTCCGCTTTTATTTACAAAGGTATATTCCATGAGATGGTTCGCTGTCACACCGTGCACCGGAATCCATTTAAAGTATTTGAAAAACCATCTCACCTGTTTAGACAAAATACCTTTCTTAAAGTAAGCTTCCAAGTACGGATGAACCAATAATGAAACCCCATTTTCCTTGCGTTCAGTAAGGAGGTAATTCAAGTTTGATTCTATTTCCTCAGAAAAAAGTATGCTCGCCTGCACCTCACCAGTGCCATTGCATGTAGGACACGTTTAAGAGGTATTGATATCCGTTTCAGGTCGTACTCGCTGTCTGGTAATTTCGATCACACCGAATTTAGACGGAGGCAAGATATTGTGCTTTGCCCGGTCATTCTGCATGAAACCTTTGAGTTTTTCAAACAGAATTCGATTGTTCTCTTTGTCGTGCATGTCTATAAAATCAATACAGACAATGCCTCCCATGTCGCGAAGTTGTAAGACTCGCGCTATCTCCTCCGCTGCCTCCACATTTGTAAGAAGAGCATTTGTTTCCTGACCGTCCGCGCCTTTACGATTTCCACTATTCACATCTATGACATGCATGGCCTCCGTGTGCTCAATGATTAAATAACCACCACTTGGTAGAGGTACTTTCTTGCCAAATAAAGCTTTAATTTGTTTGTTTATTCCAAAACGCTCGAAAATAGCCAGTTTGCCATCATAGAGTTTCAGAATCTTTTCTCTTCCGGGCGCAATTCCCAGAATGAATTCCTTCATCTCCTCAAACGTACCTGAGTCATTGACATGAATGTTGGTGAAATCAGCATTCAACATATCTCTAAGAATAGAAGATGTTTTGTCAATCTCTCCCAAAACACGTCGCGGAGGCGTGGCTGTTTTGAGGTTCAGATGCATTGTCCGCCACTTCTCGAGCAAATTCTTTAAATCCTGATCGATCTGCTCGATCTTTTTGTTTTCGGCAACAGTTCGGATGATCACTCCAAAATTCTTGGGACGAATGCTGTCCATGACGGACTTCAAACGATCGCGTTCGGCCGATTCTTTGATCTTTTGAGAAATCGATACTTTGTCTGAAAACGGAACGAGAACCAAATATCTTCCCGCGAGAGTAATTTCAGAGCAAAGTCTTGGACCTTTGGACGAAATTGGTTCTTTAGCAACCTGCACTAAAATCGATTGAGAGGAGGAGATAATATCATCAATCTTTCCTTCCTTCGGGATATCCTTCTCCAATTTGAAATAGAGCAAATCGGCTACACTTTGCTTGCCATTGAGCGTTTCCTTGGTAAACTTATTGAGTGAATTGAACTGAGGGCCTAGATCAAGGTAATGCAAAAAAGCATCCTTGTCAAACCCTACATCCACGAAGGCAGCATTGAGGCTTGGAACCACTTTTCGAACTTTTCCGAGATAAATATCTCCTACCGTAAAATCGTTACTACCCTGCTCCTGATGGAGTTCAATTAGCTTTCCGTCACGCAACAACGCGAGCCAGATGCCATTTTGTCTGACATCTACAACTAGTTCTAAGCTCACGAAAATTATTTTAAATGAATAAAACAAGAAAAACTCAGCAGGTATTCCCGCCAAGTTTCAAACAAGACCTTTAACGATCTTTATTTCTTCTTCTTGTGACGATTTTTTCTAAGTCTTTTCTTACGCTTGTGCGTAGCCATCTTATGTCTTTTTCTTTTCTTACCGCTTGGCATATAATTATATTTAAAGTTGTTAATTGCTTAAAAACAAGCGCTTAAAACAAGCACTCCCTCGAAAGGGAGTGCGAAGATACAAATATCTGTTGAAATAAAAAGTTTAAAACAGGCTTACTTTACCTTGACCTTATTTTTAACCTCCTCAACGAATGTTTTTGCCGGTTTGAAAGACGGGATATTGTGTGCAGGAATAATGATCGTTGTGTTTTTGGAGATGTTTCTACCCGTTTTCTCCGCGCGTTCTTTCACGATAAAACTTCCAAAACCTCTTAGATAAACGTTCTCTCCTTTTGCCAAAGATCCTTTTACCGATGTCATGAAAGCCTCAACAGCTTTCAAAGCTTCTAGTCTCTCTAATCCTGTTACTTCTGCAATATCTGCAACGATGTCTGCTTTAGTCATTTTATTGGGTTTTTAATTAATAATCTGTTTTTCAAGGCAAAAGTAGTTTTCTGAAAGATTATAACTTTGCAAAGACACAAAAAAATCAAGAATTTTCCCTAAATGAATGATTTTAGCCTACTAATCGGCAATTGGTATAGACAAAATAAAAGATTGTTGCCTTGGAGGGACACGAATGAACCTTTCAAAATATGGCTTTCTGAAGTAATCTTACAGCAAACCAGAGTTGACCAGGGTCTGCCTTATTATCTAAGATTTACACAGACTTACAAAAACGTCCATGAGCTAGCAGATGCTGATGAGCAGGAAGTATTGCGCCTTTGGCAGGGACTTGGATATTACAGCCGAGGCAGGAACCTACATTTTACGGCTAAGGTCATTTCAAAAGATTTGAAAGGTCAATTCCCTCAAAATTACAAAGAGTTATTAAAGCTCAAAGGTGTAGGTTCATACACGGCAGCTGCGATTGCTTCATTTTGTTACGACGAACCGGTACCGGTAGTCGATGGCAACGTTCAGCGTGTACTAAGCAGATTCTTTGATTTGGCGATAGCAGTGAATAACACTGAAGGAGAGAAACTCATTAAACAATTTGCATCTGAACTTATTGACCAAAAAGATCCGGCAACATTCAATCAAGCTATCATGGAACTTGGCGCAATGATTTGTACGCCGATTAATCCATCGTGTAACTCTTGCCCTGTAAGTGACGCATGTCTTTCCAAACAGAATAAAACTACCAACATTCGTCCAGTCAAGTTAAACAAGAAAAAAATTAAAAATCGATTCTTCCATTATTCAATAATTGAAAACAGCGATGTTATTCTTCTTCAGAAAAGGACAAATAAAGACATCTGGCAAAACCTCTATGAGTTTCCTTTAATTGAGACAGACAGTAGTGATTATCCGGATCAATTGTTTCAGGGCATTCTACCAGAAAAGGCTTTCAGGATCTCCGAATCAATTTCACATATTCTATCGCATCAAAAAATCAATGCCCGTTTCTATCATTTCGATATCGAGCAATTAAAAAACATTCAGTCTGAGGATATTCTTCTAATAAAAAAAGAGGAATTGATCGATTATCCGATTCCAAGACTGATCGATAAATATCTTGAGAAGTTACCTTAAAAAATGTTGACATCTTTATCCGGAAAAAAGAGTTGTTACGGATGATTTCAGCTTATATTTGTTCAATATTTCGAATAGAATGGCAGGCAGCATAAACAAAGTAATCCTCATAGGCAACCTTGGTAAAGACCCGGAAGTACGGCATCTGGAAAACGGCGGTGTGGTGGCAAATTTCCCGTTGGCGACTTCTGAAACTTACACCGACAGAAGTTCGGGAGAAAAGAAAGAAGTTACCGATTGGCATGATGTTGTGCTATGGAGAGGATTAGCAGAGGTCGCTGAAAAGTACCTCCGTAAGGGAACAAAAATTTATGTTGAAGGCAAGCTAAAGAAAAGATCGTGGCAAGACAAAGAAGGTCAGACAAGATATACCATTGAGGTCATAGGCGACGAAATGACCATTCTGTCTAGGCCTGATAACGACCGAGATGACTCCAAGCACACTCTAAGAACGGAAGGAATTCCAAATCCTCCTCAACCAATGAGTGGAATAGGCGGCGAGGATTCTCAGGATGTTTTACCATTTTGAATTTTTAAAACATGAGTCCCGGTGACCCCTTTAGTTGTTTCGTCTTCCCTCCTCAAATATTATTGATCGGTGTTTCTCAGACGATGGCCTATGTCGTTGTTTTGTTAATATTGATTCTATTTTCAGCAATGGCATCCGGCTCTGAATCGGCGTTCTTCTCCATCAGTCCGAGCGATAAAGAAGATTTAAGAAAACAGGATTCAAGAACCTCAAAGCAGGTGCTTAAGCTCCTTGAAAATCCAAAAGAGTTGTTGGCAGTGTTGTTGATCACGAACAATTTCGTTAATGTTGGGATAGCTATAATCTCAAGTGCTCTAATTGAAATATTCATTGGCCCATCCAACCCAAGCAACGAAACCATCCGTTTTGTTGTAGAGGTATTTGGGATCACCTTTATGATGTTATTGCTCGGCGAGGTCATACCCAAAATCTATTCCTCGCGAAATGCAGTTAAAATGGCAAAAATGATGGCTTTTCCCATCAGCACATTTAAATCGATACCACCTGTCTCATGGTTGAAGGCCTTGCTGGTAAATGGAACCAATCTGATACAAAAAAGAGCGAAACGTCGCAAGATTAATATCACCTCAGACGATTTAGAGCAGGTATTGGCCATAACGAAAGAGGAGCATACCTCAGAAGAGGAGCATAATATTCTTAAAGGAATTGTAAAATTTGGCAATACGGAGGCTGTACAGATCATGTGTTCAAGAGTAGACATGGTTGCCGTAAACAAGGACTTAGTTTTTGGAGAAGTACTTGAATTGATCAAAGAGAATGGTTACTCAAGAATGCCTGTTTACAACGAGACAATAGATCAGGTGATTGGGATATTATACATAAAGGATCTTTTGCCTTTTCTATCCGAAGACAATTCGTTTGACTGGATTACTTTGATGAGAAAACCCTTCTTTATTCCGGAAAACAAAAAAATCGATGACTTACTTCGGGATTTCCAAGATAAGAAAATGCACATGGCGGTTGTTGTCGACGAATATGGCGGCGCGTGTGGAGTGGTCACCCTAGAGGACGTACTTGAAGAAATCGTAGGCGATATCACTGACGAGTACGATGAGAAAGAAATTGACTTTGAAAAACTTGACAATAATATTTTCAGGTTCGAAGGCAGAACCACACTCGTTGATTTTTACAAATTAACAGGCGTGGACAGTAAACCTTTTGAACTAATGCGGGGAGATTCTGAGACGATTGGTGGTTTTATGGTTGAAAATGCAGGGCGGATATTGAGAAATAACGAATTTATTCTTTGTGAATCTACCAAATTGATTGTTGAATCTTCTGACAAGAGAAGAATAAAATCCATTAAAGTTATCTTAGAGGAATCCGAAACGGAAAAAGAAGAATGATCAAAGCCTTAAATACAATGACATTGATTTTTTTACTTTTCAGTTGCACTGAAGAACTTGCTATTCCAAAACCTCCAACCTTTCTCAGAACAGAATTCCCTAAACACGATTACATTCAGTATTTGAACGAAGATTGTTCTTATCGTTTTTTACTGCCCGAAATATATCATGTCAAAAATGTTTCGGATTCTGCGGGCAATATCATCTGTCACAAAGACATTGACCTTGGTCCTTTAAATGGAATAATTCACTTTTCATATATTAACATGACAGAACCTCTTTCGAGCTACGTCAATTATGCTAACAACAAAGTAGACGATCACAAAGTCATGGCATCAGCCATAGAGGATCTCAGAATTCTTCACCCTGAAAAACGTGTTTTCGGAACTTTTTTTGAGCTTCAGGGCAATGTAGCTACACCGTTTCATTTTTACCTCACTGATTCCACATCGCGGTTTGTGAGCGGAGTACTCTATTTTAACTGTAGTCCTAATTATGACTCGCTGAAACCGAGTATTGATTATGTGAAAGAAGATTTGTTAAAACTAGTTCACTCCTTTGAATGGAGATAACAAATGAAGTTTATCTTAGCCTTGGCAGTAACCTGGGTGATCGACAACTGTATCTTGAAAAAGCAATCGAGCTTTTAACTCAAAATGGCTTCAACGTCGAGGTTATTTCGCCTGTTTACGAAACTCCTGCCATCGCAATCCACGATACCATGAACGAAAGTTTGTTCTACTACCCTTGTTAGATATAGATTCAAATCTCATTGATCCACTTTTAGGAATCCCGGTTCATCATTTTTTTGAAAATTGTCCGGACAAATCCATCCTTAAAAAAATCCAGTGAGTTTATTTACAAAAGAATAATTCAGTTTTTTTCCTTAGTGAAAAAATAAATCCGTAATATTGCCGTGCAAATTGATAAAATTTAAATCTTCGATATGAAAACTCAAAATTTGAAAGGTATAGCATTGATTGCTGCAGCGAGTTATTTGGTTTCGAGCTGTGATCTTTTAAAAGACCTTGAATACCGCGTTACTCCTAGTCCACTTGAAATGCATGCGGACTCTGTGAAAGTGCGGGTAGACGTTACGTTTCCTGCTAAAGGAATTCGCAAGAAAGTGACAGCAGAAGTAACTCCAATGATCGGAGATATGGCTCTGAAAACGGTTAAAATCCAAGGTGAGAAAGTAACTGACAATGGTTCGGTCATCAATTTCAAATCAGGAGGAAATTACGTTTACGAAGATATGGTTGCTTACAAGCCAGATATGGAGGTGACCGAATTGAAAGTTACAGGTAAAGTATTTAAAGGTAAGAAAGAGAAAGCTGGAGTTTTCGAAGATAAGAAAATCGCCGACGGAACGATTATCACTCCTTACCTAGTAAATAAAGATTATAAGGTTATTTTGGAGAAAGACCAATTTACTCGCGTTACTGAACAAACGTTTGTTGCACAACTTAACTACGAGCGAGGAAAATCAGTAGTTCGTCCTGGTGAGTTGAAAGACAAAGACATTGTGGCACTGGTAGACTGGTTGAAAGCAGCACAAAGCAACCCTAAGATTGCTATTAAAGCAGTAAACATTACCGGTTACGCATCTCCAGAAGGTGAAGAAAATAAAAACAATACGCTCTCAACAGATCGTGCAGAAGCAGCAAAGAAAGCAGCTATGGATCTTGCTAAAGGTGCAAAGAATGCAACGATGGAAACGGTTTCATTTAATTTGAATGGACGTGGAGAAGACTATGAAGGATTCAAAAAAGAACTTCAATCATCCAAAATGAATGAGGATGAGAAAAACCTAGTAATCCGTGTTCTAGAAATGCACTCTGATCCAGTGACTCGCGAAACTGAAATGCGCAACATGGGCAAAACCTTCAAATATTTGGATGAAAACATTTTCCCTAAACTTCGTCGTGCTGAGATTTCTATCGTTTATGACCTTACTGGATACACAGATGAAGAGTTGAAAACACTTTCTACAACAAAGCCTGATTCGTTGAAAGTTGAAGAATTGCTTTTCGCTGCTACTTTGACTAACGATTTGAATACAAAACTTCAAATTTATACTGCAGCTCAGAAAAAATATGCTGACGACGCAAGAGTTCACAACAACGTTGGAGCGGTTCTTTACATGCAGAACAAAGCAAACGATGCAAAATCTCATTTTGAAAAAGCAAATGCTCTTGCAGACAACGCAATTCACAAAAACAATTTGGGTGCTTGTGCAGGTGTAGCAGGAGATCGTGCGAAAGCAAAGCAATTGTTCACTCAAGCTAAAGGTGCTGGCAATGAAGTTGGTTATAACATGGGAATCCTAATGATCATGGCAGGCAAGTATCCTGAGGCTGTATCAAGTTTCGGTGGAGATGCTTCTTTCAACAAAGCACTTGCTGAAATCCTTAACAATGCTGTAGACAACGCAGTTAAAACTTTGGATAAATCAGCTGATAAAGAAACTGCTCAAGGATGTTACTTGAAAGCAGTTGCATCAGCTAGGCAAAACAATGTTGACGCTACTGTAAGTAATTTGAAGAATGCATTCAGCAAAGATTCTTCTTTGAAAGCAAAAGCAGCTAAAGACAGAGAGTTCCTTAAGTTCGCTGAAAATGCTACGTTCACAGGAGCAGTAAAATAAAAATAGAATTCAGAAATGAAAAGGCTCATCAAACGATGGGCCTTTTTTTATTACCTAACCACGACATGAAAGCAAGTTTGCCACATTTCATATGTAACCCAACAACGACCAGAGCTTCTAAGCTCATAAAGCGTCTCTGCCAAAAGATCTTTCAACCAGAGAACCTCCATTCGTGACAATGGCTTATTTGCAAAAGCTATAATGCATAGTATCTAAAAAAAAGTATTCATTAGCCTCGACCAATTCTAGTTTACCTGCCTTGAAATACTTTACTATATCTCTCCCTGACCTCATGACCCCTCCCGGACCATTTCTATAGGACTCTCCAATATAATGAATGGCCTTGTCATTCATCCGAGAAGAATACTCTACGTGATCGAAACAAACACTAGGCTCAAACATTTCACGTTGAGCCTTAATCCTTTTAACAATGGATCGATAAACTTTCGGGGATCTTTCAGGATAAAGGCTCCAAAAAATAAGTGCGAGTGCACAAAAAAATCCGAACGATATGACAAGCCTCTTTATGATTCCTAAAATTTGAACTAAAAATAGAAAACTAGTCCTTTAGAGTTTTTTCGATTTCCAGAATTTATAAAGGTATTCCTGTTCAGATTGTCCTTTGGTTGGATATAACTCAAAACTGACCTTTAACTCTATCAGATCCATCAATGTTGAATATCCGGAGCGAGAAACTATATGGTCCGCTGAAAGAATAGCGTTATCAGCCCTAATCCAGTCATCTGAATAAACCCTATTTATGTGTTCTGGCAATTCGATTTCACGCAGATTTGGAGGAAGAACGACCGTCATGTCTTTGCCATCCAAAGATTGAATTTCAGAGACCAACTGTCGTGCAAATGGTTCAGGACCACTAACGATGCAGACCTTTCCACCTCCGCCCCTCCTCTGATCATACAGAGAAAAACGAGATTGTGGCCCGATATACTGACCCATAAGGCAATTCAAACGGCTTAATTTCCCTGCGAATTCATTTGAGGGGTTATCCAACACCCACAGCTCATTAAATCGTTGTATTAATTTGTGATGGATCCATTGGGCCGGAGATTCGTAACCA
>JAJTDX010000074.1 GCA_021298235.1 Cryomorphaceae bacterium
ACAAGGGTTTTAAAGAAAATAGGACTCCGCAACAGCTTTGAACAAAGAAATAAGCCGGGCAACAAATAAAATGAAGCATAGTAATCACTGGTACAAAAGATTGTATGCCCATTAAAAATTTTGTTCAAAAGAGATAATACAGTAATGGCAATCACCATCCAGACTGGTAAAGCCTCTTTCGAAAATGGTTTATAAAGAAAATCTGTAAGTATCGATTTGAGTAAGACCCTTTCTCCGACAAACAAAATCGCGATAAAAGCGACAAAAAACTCAGCTCGAACACCATAAAAGGTTGGGAGAAGGAGCAGAAACGCATAAAGAACAGGCAAGAAAGTTCGAACAGGCGGCATTTAATATTCCTATAACAACCAAATGTAAGGACTTTAAGCATACGTTGGCTAGGGAAAAACGAATTACAGCTAAATCATTTTGCGTAACTTTGCCAAATTGAGATTAAACTATTTATATTGCCCTTAAAAGCATGACCACCAAAGAAATATTGCGCATCATCGGAAGAGGTGAAGAACTGTTTGGAGCCGATATACGTCAGTCCGAAGTTGAGCTTCAAAACATCATAAGTAACTCTGCTTTTCTGGTTCTTGGTGGAGCAGGATCGATTGGTCAAGCAGTTACAAAGGAACTTTTTAAGCGAAATCCTGCCAAATTACATGTGGTCGACATCAGTGAAAACAATCTTGTTGAATTGGTGCGTGACCTTCGTAGCAGTATCGGATATATTGACGGAGATTTCAGAACTTTTGCATTGGACATCGGTTCGCTTGAATACGATGCAATGATTGCAGCAGACGGTAAATATGATTACGTACTGAATCTCTCGGCATTGAAACATGTTCGCAGTGAGAAAGATCCGTATACGTTGATGCGTATGATCGATGTAAACATCCTGAATACGGTAAAAACAATACGTCAATCCATCCAAAACGGTGCAAAAAAATATTTTTGTGTCAGTACGGACAAAGCGGCCAATCCTGTAAATATGATGGGCGCATCGAAGCGCATCATGGAATTGTTCTTATGGAAGCTGAGTCGTGAAATCCCAATCTCGACAGCACGATTTGCAAATGTTGCTTTTTCAGATGGTTCTCTCTTACACGGATTTAATCAACGGATTTCAAAGAGACAACCCATTGTGGCACCCAACGATGTTGAACGATTTTTTGTTACTCCGGAAGAATCAGGTGAGCTTTGTTTAATGTCTTGTATTTTTGGTCATGCCGGAGATACATTTTTCCCAAAACTGACAGATTCATTCCGATTGACTCCAATGCGTAAAATTGCTGAACGCTACCTCGAGGTGAACGGTTTGATTCCTCACGAATGCTTTTCTGAAGAAGAAGCGCGCTCGTTTCTTTTGAGGACTGAGGATCTTGAAGGAAAATGGCCATGTTTCTTCCCTGAAAGTGATACCACTGGAGAAAAACCTTACGAAGAATTTTTTACTGAAAATGAAACTCTTGACTTGGTTCGATTTGAATCACTGGGCATTATACAAAATGACCTTGCGTTCGATGAACAGCTTCTTTCTAAATTCGAACGAACCATTGAGGAAATGCGATCTCGGGGAAAATGGAGTAAAGAAGAAATTGTGAACCTCTTTCAACGGCTTTTGCCCGAATTTGAGCATGAAGAAAAAGGAAAATACCTTGATAGTAAGATGTAAGTATGATGACGCACAAGGATATCATTGGTAAAATAAAAGCGCTGTATGGGGCCGAACGTGATTTTATTCCGCTTCACGAACCTCAATTTACCGGAAATGAAAAAACGTATTTAAACGAATGTATAGATTCAACTTTCGTTTCTTCGGTGGGGCCTTTTGTAGATGAATTTGAAAAAAGAATAGCCGACTATACAGGTGCAAAATATGCCGTAGCTGTCGTAAACGGAACAGCTGCACTTCATTTATCGTTGATACTTGCAGGTGTTGAAGCCGGCGATCTCGTAGTATCGCAATCACTTAGCTTTGTTGCAACAGCAAATGCGATTACATATACCGGTGCTGTGCCTCATTTTATTGATGTAGATCGTGAAACTTTAGGCATGTCGCCTAGTGCACTGGAACGTTTTTTTGCTGATGTTGAGCTCAAGAACGGTAAGCCGATTCACACTCCATCTGGTCGGCGCGTAGGTGTTTGGTTTTCCTGCAAAAATTGACTTGCTAATACAAATATGCGCATCGTTCAATGTTCCTCTTATTGAAGACGCCGCAGAATCGCTCGGCTCTATTTACAAAGGAAAACATAGCGGTACCTTTGGTCTTTTAGGAACTTACAGTTTTAACGGCAACAAGACGATTACCTGCGGAGGTGGAGGCATTATTGTAACGAATGACGAAAAACTAGCGAAAAAAGCAAAGCATTTGAGCACGCAGGCAAAAGTTCCACACGCATGGGAATTTTCACATGATGAACTTGGGTACAACTACAGATGTCCGAACATCAACGCGGCTCTTGCTTGTGCACAACTGGAAAATCTGGAGACTTTTATTTCCAACAAGCGTGCTACGGCTCAGGCATATAAAGAATTTTTCAGTGGGTCGTCTTATCAGTTTATTGATGAACCGGACAACTGCAGATCAAATTTTTGGTTGAATGCGATACTTTTGGAAAACCGTGAAGAACGAGACAATTTTCTGAAAGAATCGAACGCTAGCGGTGTAATGACACGCCCGGTTTGGACTCTATTGCACAAGATGAATTACTTGAAACATGCTTCCCATGACGAATTGAAAATTAGCCAGGAAATAGAAGATAGACTTGTAAATATTCCAAGCAGCGTAAGAACATTCGCATCCGATAAAATGTAACCTTCTTGTTTCTTTGCTGTATTTAAGCAAAATGAATCTGACAATCCATACCATTTTTCATGTCCTCGCAAACATAATTGCGGCTTGGATTTTTGTGGCACCGGTTGTTGGTCAAACTGAGTTCAAAGACGATACCTTACACACTGACAGTGCCATCGTAGAAAAAGTACTACTGGTTGTTCGGGAATTTAAACTCATTGACGAAGATACGATTACACTAGGAGAACACGACGAACTCATTTACGACCATTACACCGCAATCGGAATGCCTCATGTGTACGATGCCCTTCACTCCTTTAATTTTCGTCGGATGGACCGTTTTGGGGGCTACCTCAATGTAAAAGTAAATGATGGATTGGAACGAATTAGAAAAAAAGGATTTAATTCCGACATTAAAAAACTTTACATTCAGATAGATCCAATGACCCTTTCCGTTTATTGGTTTGCTGTGGTCGGTCCAAGCGAGGATGGAGCATGCTATACCAAAATTGACAGCAGAGGTTCGGCCGGAGGCGGAATAAGACAGGTAGAGAAACAATTGCCACGCATGCATTCATTGTATCCGACCTTAAAAGCAGTCAAACTACTCGAATTTAATGAAAATGTAATAGTTTGCTTTGATAGTTATGGAAATCCTCTCCCGGAATACACGAATACGATCAATATTATGCAGCATTTTTACAAATACAAAGACCAGTCCTACACTTCAAAACCCTCTGATCAAATTGCATTAAAAGATTCCTCCACCAATAACTTACCTCTCATACAAACCAATGAGGCGTCAAAAGCTCCTGCGAATGTAATCACACCAGTAAAAAAAGTAATTAAACCGACATATGTCGTTTACAAAGTCAAAAACGGTGACACACTATCGGAAATTGCCGAAAAATATCATATGAGCATCAGTAAAATAAAGAAATTCAACGGATTAAAAACAGACAGTATTCGTGCAGGGCAGATACTGAAAATTCCCAAATGACCCTCAGTTCGATTAAATCCTTCAATTCCCGTTTTTACACTTCCTGAAACTTTTGTTTTTTGTATCTTGGCTTCATGTTTAAAAACATGATCTTTTCTGTATCCATAAAAGAAATCTGCCGTACTAAAGATTGAATTTAGCCGATGAAAAAAAAGCAGATTATCCTTTTCGGATGGTCCGGACATGCACTAGTAATCAATGACTGTATTCCGGAAAACCATGAAATTGCAGGTTACCTGGCTCCCGAAAGGTCAGATTCTGATCTTTTTCCTGCTCCATATCTAGGCTCTGAGGATACTATTGATCTAACCTCATTCCCCAATGACATTTTCTTCTTTCCTGCCATTGGAAACAATCACATCCGAAAAAAAATTGGGGCAATTTTGGAAGAACACAAGCTTGCTTCGATGGTTTTGAAACATAAATCCGCTGTTATTTCTCCCAGTGCTATGATTGGAACCGCCACTTTACTTGCTCCGGGATGTATTGTCAATGCACTCGTTCGTATTGGCCGCGGGGTGATTGTGAATTCGGGAGCAGTGGTCGAGCACGAATGCATTCTTGAAGATTATGTTCATATCGCCCCTGGTGCGACGCTCGCAGGAAATGTCCGGATAGGTGAAGGCAGCTTTATCGGAGCCGGTTCAGTAGTGAAGGAAGGCATCACAGTAGGAAAGAATTGTATTATTGGTGCAGGTTCGGTTGTCGTGCACAACATTCCTGATGACCAACTCTGGGTTGGCGTACCTGCAAAACTCAAAAAAACACTATGAAGCATGTGACTGTCATTGCCGAGGCGGGTGTCAACCATAATGGTGACCTTCAAATGGCGTTAGAGCTGATCGATGTTGCAGCAGATGCAGGTGCTGATTACGTGAAATTTCAGACGTTCAGGACAGAAGACTTAGTGCAAAAAGATACGCGTAAAGCGGAGTATCAAATTGAGAATACCGGAACGGATGATTCCCAGTTTTCAATGCTTAAAAAATTAGAAATTCCGCTGGATTGGTACCCTCAGTTAATCCAACGATGTGAGGAACGAGGCATTCGTTTTCTATCAACGGGGTTCGACGAGAAAAGTATCGACTTATTGGACGAGCTCAATTGCCCGATCTTCAAAGTGCCTTCAGGCGAAATTACGAACAAGCCCTATCTTGAGCATATTTCGACAAAAAGAAAACCCGTGATCATCTCGACAGGGATGAGTGATCTTGAAGATATTCATAAGGCATTGGAAACCTTTCTAAAAGCAGGAATTGACAGAAGTAAAATTACGGTGCTTCATTGTACCACTCAATATCCAACTCCCTTTGAAGATGTGAACTTAAAGGCTATGCAAACTATAGCTGAGGCCTTTCAAGTAAATGTGGGGTATTCCGACCATACTGAGAGCATTGAAGTAGCAATTGCCGCAGTAGCGCTAGGTGCAACGCTGATTGAAAAGCATTTTACACTCGACAGAACGCTTCCAGGACCAGACCATTTAGCCTCTCTTGAACCAAATGAACTGAAATTAATGGTTACGGCAATTCGAAATGTAGAGAAAGCCATTTCGGGTAATGGAAAAAAAGTTCCCTCCAATTCAGAGCTAAAGAATGTACAACCAGCCAGAAAAAGTATCCATCTTAGCACGGATGTTCAGAAAGGAACCATCCTCACAAGAAATCATTTCATTATGCTTCGACCAGGAACTGGTATTTCACCCATGGAATACCAGGAAATTATAGGAAAAAAGACAACGGTTGCCCTCTCAGCAGGGAGTCTATTAAAAAGAGAAGATCTCGAATGAAAATTGGAATTCTTACAAGCTCAAGAGCCGATTTCGGTATCTATACCCCTTTGCTGAAGGAGCTAATAAAAGAACCCTTTTTTACGGTCGATATTATTGTTTTTGGAACGCATTTGTCCGCTGAACATGGAATGACAGTAAAAGAGATCCGCTCTTACTTTCCCGACAACATCACGGAGCTTCGTACCCAAATTGATGGAACAGATGAGCGTTCCGTTGCCTTTTCATACGCCGATACCGTAAGTGTATTCTCACGATTCTGGGCGCACATGGACCACGATTTAATTCTCTGTTTAGGAGACAGATACGAAATGAATGCTGCGGTTCAAGCAAGCATTCCATATGGAATTAAACTCGGACACTTTCATGGCGGAGAAAAAACGTTAGGGGCATTCGACAATATATACAGGCACCAGATCACGCTGGCATCAACTTATCATTTTACGGCAACAGAAGAATTTTCAGCTTGCGTAAGAGAAAAGCTGGACGACTTACACAAGCATGTTTTTGCTGTAGGCTCATTGAGTTTGTCTGATTTGATGGAAACACCACTCCTAGGTAAGGCTGAGTTCATGGAGCGCTATGAATTACCAAATATAGACACCGTTTTATGCACCTTTCATCCAGAAACGATGAACAGTGAGCTTAATCCGTTTTACGCGAAAGAAATGTACCTTTCACTTTCTTCACTCTCAGAAAGAATGCACCTGCTGATAAGCATGCCAAATGCCGATACCTACGGAATGTTGTACCGAAGTCAATTGGAAAAAATAAAGTCAGAACGACCATCCTCTGTGACATTGGTTGAAAGTTTTGGAAAAGTAAATTATTTTTCGGCGATGAAACATTGCACGCTCCTGCTTGGAAACTCCTCTAGTGGAATCATTGAGGCAGCGTCATTCGGCAAATACGCCATCAACGTGGGTGATCGACAAAAAGGACGTGTTCAAAGCGGAAATGTGATTGATGTAGCGTTTGAAAGTGAGAAAATTATACAGGCTGTGAATTCTTTTTTGGAAGATCCCAAACAATTTACAGGAGAAAATAAGTACGTAAAACCAGATACCGTATCGAACGTAATCGAAATTTTAAAAGCTATTGGCAATGGAGCATTTCAATAAATACCTAATGCATTCGAATCAGACCATACGTGAGGCGCTGGTCCGACTTGATGAGCTTGCCTCCGATGCAACTGTATTCCTAACCGATGAAAATGGGTTTCTCAAAGGCTCAGTAACAGACGGCGATGTCAGAAGAGGCCTTATTCGCGGCAGCTCACCTGACGATAGAATTGAAACAATTGCGAATCTATCACCAAAATTTCTCAGAAGAGGTTCCAATGACATCGAAAAAATTATCACCTATAGAGAGAAAGAAATTCATATCATACCTGTTTTAGACAAACATGATAACCGAATACTGAGTGTCCTCAATCTTAAAAAACAGCGTTCCTATCTTCCCGTGGATGCCGTAATCATGGCTGGTGGAAAAGGTCAACGCCTCATGCCACTTACAGAAAACACACCCAAACCACTTCTACATGTTGGCGACACTCCAATTATCGAGCGCAACATCGATCGATTGGCTCTCTTCGGTATAGACGATATTACCATTTCCATCAATTACCTTGGAGAACAGATTGTGAACCATTTTGGAAATGGAGAAATAAAAGGATTGAGAATCAACTATGTGGAAGAAAAACAACCGCTAGGCACATTAGGTTCTGTAGGATTGATCAAAGAATTCCACAACGATTTTATTTTGGTAATGAATTCCGATCTTCTAACAAATATTGATTACGAGGCTTTCTTTCTGGACTTTATTAATTCGGGGGCAGAGCTTTCTTTACTATCGATCCCTTACACTGTCAATATTCCCTATGCTGTGATGGAAACGAACGAAAAAAAAGTGTTGAGTCTGCGAGAAAAACCTAGCTACACGTACTACTCAAACGGAGGAATCTATCTTATGAAACGTGAAGTGCTCTCTCTTCTGCCTCAAAATACATTTTACAATGCAACCGATCTGATTGAAACGCTAATTCATAGCGGCAAGCACGTACATAGTTTTCCTCTGGTAGATTATTGGTTGGACATTGGAAATCACGATGACTTTGGGAAAGCACAACGCGACATTCAACATATACGGTTTTAAATGAAGGTACTTGTCGTCATACCTGCTCGTGGAGGATCTAAAGGCATTCCTGATAAAAACATTCGATTCCTGAATGGAAAGCCGCTCATCACGCATACGATTGACGCAGCACTTCAACTTTTTGATCAAGAACGGATATTGGTTTCTACGGATTCAGAAAAAATTCAAGCCATTGCTGAAAAAAGTGGACTGCACGTGCCATTTCTTAGACCTTCGGAATTATCCACAGACACAGCAGGCTCTTATGAAGTGATCTTACATGCAATGGAGATTGCACGTGAACTTGAAATTGATTTCGATACCGTTATTTTGCTTCAACCGACCTCACCGCTGAGAACCAGTAAACACCTTCAAGAAGCCATGGAAGTATACGAGCCTTCTTTAGACATGGTCGTTTCGGTGAAAGAAAGTGATGAAAACCCATATTATTCACTATTCGAGGAAAATAATGCCGGCTATCTGGCAAAATCCAAGCAAGGTGATTTTACGCGTCGACAGGATTGTCCTAAGGTGTATGCCTATAATGGTGCAATTTATATCATGAATGCGAAAAGCCTGGAGAGTCAATCTATAGGGAGTTTCAAAAACATTCGGAAGTATGTTATGAGCTCTGAGGACTCCATAGACATTGATACTCCATTGGACTGGAAAATGGCAGAATTTCTACTTTCGGAAAAATCATCCCATTGAGACTATAGATTGGTCCCATTTTCGAACAATGGATCGGATAAATCGCGCCGTGTAAATCAAGGTGAAGATTTGAGTGATGGATAAAATCCAAAAGATCTGGATCAATGAATGATCATCTGTTCCCATCCAAAAAGGAAGTACTGAAAAACAAATTATCTGCAATAAGCTCGATCCTAATCCGATAAAGAAAAATCGCTTTTGTTCATTGAAAACGAGGGGCAAAAACGTAAAGGGAGATGTGATAAAATTGAGCATCAGCCAAGGAGCCATGACTTCAGAGATTCTTCCGCTCTGAGACCAATTATTTCCAAAAACAAAAGCAAAGACCGGTTCACCCCAAAAAAAGATCGCCATAAATGGCAAAATAGATAACCCGGTAAGGATGAAAAAAGTTTTCTGTACGAAAGGTAGCATGGGCTTATTCAGGTTTTTAAGCTCCGTTGCCTTATTGTAAAACACCTGACCTATTGCGGCACCGATAAGCATGAGGGGCAGTCTTAGCATCCGCAACGAATGATCGAAAGAACCAAAAACCTCCGTTGAAAAATATTCAACAACGAGCATTGCCACGATGACATCTCGCGCTGAATCGGTTAAGGCATGTGGTAAATTAATTCTGGGGAAATCGATGTACGTTTTTGCAAGGACACGCATTTTTTTAGAAGATGCCCGATTGACTGATAATTTGGCATTGGAGAGAAAATCCTTTAAAAAGAATACGGATCCTATTGCCAGTGAAAGGATAAAAGAAAGCAGTAAAGAAAAAATATTCGGTGCAAAAAATCCAAATCCAACCCTTAGGATGTTCATCACGCCGGAATTGGCAATTTTAGAAAATGAGATATGACGGAAGGACTTTTTTCGAATTGCCCAGTTTGTGCCAAGGTTAAAAAAAACTAAAAAAAATGTACCAGCAATGACTGACAATCCAATGAAAACTGATGCCAAAGCAAATTGATTCACAAAAAAATATATCAGAACTCCAATAAACGTTATGAATGTTGTAACAAGAGCAATGCGCAAAGACATTCTGAAAATCTGAAAGGAATGGTGATCAGATTTCGGCAAAGGAATAGAAAGCTCATAACGTGCTGTTGCTACGGTTGCAATAAAAGTAACAACACGATAATACACGCTAAATTCACCCATGACTTCAGGAGTGTACAAACGAGTAAGGATCGGAGCGAGAATTAGTCCTATTGCTTGAGCTATAACCGTTCCCGATGCAATAACCATGACGGAGCGCGTAAACTCAGATCTAAAATTAATCCAGGTATTCATAGCTTCAGGAGCCATCCGAGGTATGACTCCATTCCTTTAGTGAAATGTATAACTTCTTTATATCCAAGAATTTCTGTTGTTTCAGTAATGTCGGCCAGTGAGTGACGAATATCACCTTTTCGTTCCGGACCATGAACAATGCGTGTTTCGGGATGAAAACGTCCGTGAATCTTCAAAAAATCAGATATGGAGCTCACCACTGAATTCAAGGTAAAATATTCACCACAAGCTACGTTGAACGCTCTACCGAAGGCATGATTTTGGGTTGAAGTTAGTGCAAGTACATTGGCATTTACTGCATTCTTGACAAATGTAAAATCCCTCGTTTGCTCGCCGTCTCCATGAATTACTAATTCCTTTCCCTGAAGCATCGTATCAACAAATTTCGGAATGGCCGCAGCATATACTCCATTCGGATCTTGTTTAGGACCAAACACATTGAAATAACGTAATCCAATCGTTTCCATTTCATGCAATCGGTTATACACAGCTGCATACTGTTCATTCAGACTTTTCGTTACAGCGTATGGGCTTAACAGACTCCCTTCCGAACCAATAGTTTTCGGAGAAATCGTGCTGTCACCGTAAACGGAAGATGAGCTTGCAAAAACAAAACGACGGATACCTTCCTCCCTTGCCGCATCCAGCATATTCAAAAATCCGGTTGCGTTTACTGCATGTGTATTGTGGGGATAAGCAATAGATCTAGGAACAGAGCCCAAGGCAGCCTGATGTGAAACGGAGGTCATTCCTTTAACTGCCTTTTGACAATCCTCAATAGATCGGATGTCGCCTTGCATGAACTCAAAATTCGGGTTAACCTTAAACTCAGCAAGGTTACTTAGATTTCCGGTTTCCAAATTATCGAAAACACGCACATAAGCCCCACCTTCGAGTAAGGTATCTACGAGGTTGGATCCGATAAATCCGGCACCACCTGTTACCAACACCCTCAATTCCCGGAGGCTTTTCATAATTATTTCGCGTAATTCACAGAACGTTTTTCACGGATGACAGTAACTTTTACCTGACCTGGATATGTCATTTCCGTCTGAATGCGTTGAGATATAGTAAATGAAAGCTCATCAGCCTTGGCGTCAGTCACTTTTTCACTTTCCACCAATACACGCAGTTCACGACCTGCCTGTATTGCATATGCACTGGAAACACCATCATAAGACAGAGCGAGAGACTCGAGTTCCTTTATCCGTTTAATGTATGCTTCGACAATTTCCCTGCGTGCGCCTGGTCGAGCCCCTGAAACAGCATCACAAACTTGCACTATAGGAGCAATTAAGGTGGTCATTTCCACCTCATCGTGATGCGCCCCGATAGCATTGCATACGTCTGGTTTTTCGCCAAACTTTTCAGCAAGCTTCATTCCGAGGATAGCATGTGGCAATTCAGGCTCTTCGTCTGGAACTTTTCCAATATCATGGAGCAAACCTGCTCTTTTGGCCAACTTGACATTTAACCCGAGCTCGGCAGCCATAATAGCACATAAATTTGCTACTTCACGCGAGTGCTGAAGGAGATTCTGACCATACGAAGATCTGTATTTCATTCTCCCCACCATTCTGGTCAGTTCTGGATGCAGCCCATGTATTCCGAGATCGATGCACGTTCTTCGACCAGTCTCTGCAATTTCCTCCTCTAGTTGCTTTCTCGTTTTAGCCACAACTTCTTCAATTCTGGCAGGGTGAATTCGCCCATCAGAAACCAATTGATGTAAAGACAATCTTGCGATCTCTCGACGCACGGGATCAAAACATGAAAGAATGATTGCCTCCGGTGTGTCATCCACAATGATCTCAACTCCTGTTGCAGCTTCAAGAGCACGAATATTTCGACCTTCACGACCGATGATTCTCCCTTTTACCTCATCCGAATCAATGTTGAATACTGAAACCGCATTTTCAACGGCCTGTTCGGTGGCAACGCGCTGTATTGTCTGAATAACAATCTTTCTCGCTTCGCGATTTGCATTCAATTTAGCCTCTTCTACAATTTCTTTGATATGTGCCATGGCACCAGTTCGAGCCTCATCTTTCAATGCTTCCATTAAATGATTTCTGGCATCTTCCACAGACATTCCACTTATTTTGGAAAGCTCAGCAACTCTTTTTTCTTGAATTTTTTCAAGTTCCTGATGTTTAACTTCAAAGGCCTGAACTTTCGCTTCCATCTCCAGCTGGTTCTTCTCCAGTTGCTGCTCTTTTCTTGCTGTTTCTTCGATTTTCTGGGAAAGCGTTTTCTCTCGAGCACGGGCCTTGTCTTCGGTAGATTGCAAGCGGCGTTCTTTCTCCTTCATAGCCTGCTCGTGCTCCTCTTTCAGCTTAAAAAACTTTTCTTTCGCTTGAAGAATTTTGTCCTTTTTAATGTTTTCACCTTCCTGCTCTGCCTCTTTGATGATACGTTCACGCCATAGATACAGTAGAGGAATGAAGTATTCCCGACTCCTTCACAGTTCCGTCATCGTTAAGTTCTACAAATTGAGCCATTACAAGATCCT
>JAJTDX010000075.1 GCA_021298235.1 Cryomorphaceae bacterium
GACACTTCTGCTGCTGTTCTCAAAAATAGCACCATTTTAAGCAATGTCATTGCAAGGCAAGATGTTCATGAAATGTATGGCGGGGTGGTTCCGGAATTAGCCAGCAGAGCGCACCAACAAAATATTATACCAGTTGTAGATGCTGCTTTTAAAAAAGCGGGTATTGAAAAGGGACAAGTGGATGCCGTTGCTTTTACGCGTGGCCCGGGACTGCTTGGTTCATTGATTGTAGGCACCTCTTTCGCAAAGTCGTTCGCGATGTCTTTGAATGTTCCTCTTATTGAGGTGAACCATATGATGGGGCATGTTTTGGCTCATTTTATTGATGAACCTGATAAAGAGAAGCCCTCTTTTCCTTTTTTGTGTCTAACCGTATCTGGTGGACATACACAAATTGTTCTTGTGAGAAATCATCTGGAAATGGAGGTTATCGGAAGTACCATCGATGACGCTGCAGGCGAGGCATTTGATAAAGCTGCAAAACTTTTGGGATTTCCATATCCAGGGGGCCCAATGATTGATAAATACGCAAGAGAAGGAGATCCAACGAAATTTAGTTTCGCTAAACCGAGTGTGGCAGGATATGATTTTAGTTTTAGCGGGTTAAAAACATCAATTCTCTATTTCCTTCAAAAGAATACTGCTAAAACTCCTGATTTTATTGAAAAGAATCGAAACGACTTATGTGCATCGATTCAAGCTGCCATTATAGATCTACTTTTGAAAAAAACGATTAAGGCAGCCTCTGAGCTTGATATCAAAGAGATTGCTCTTGCAGGTGGTGTGTCTGCTAATAGTGGACTTCGATCACGTTTTGAGGAATATGGAAAAGACCAAGGTTGGAAGGTGTACGTTCCGAAATTTGAATATTGCACAGACAATGCTGCCATGATCGCTATAACTGCAAAATACTTATTCGAGGCGGGGAAATTTACGGATCAATCCATATCGGCTACGGCAAGATATTCCCTTGGTTCTTAGTCAATCTTTTTTGCCAATTGCGAAATATTCATTCGTAAGGTCGATTTGGTCATTTTTTGGCTTGGTGTAATGAACAATTTATTATATTTTGGGTTGATTAAAAAAATAAGAATCTATGGATCCAGAAATTATTGAGAAGGAGTTGATCTCTTCGTTGAGTTTCAATGAGAAGGTGGCGGTGAAGCAGCATCCAGAATTGCGGAATCAAATTGACAAGGCGACAATTCTTGGGAATGCCCATAGGAGCAAAGTTTCCATTATTTTTCGTGATGATACAGGATTAAAAAGAGTTGATACCACAATTTGGGCGGCCGGAACTAAATTCATTTGCCTTAAAGGTGGCGTTTGGATTCCAATTGACCGGATTGAAGAGGTGAAAATCTGATTATAGGATTACAAGGATAACGATAAGAAACAGGGTCGGTTTTTTCCGATCCTGCTTATTTTTGAGGAATGCGATTCTTGTTTGTCTTACTTTTTCCAACTTTCCTTGGTGCTCAGACTCCTGCGGAATGGACGTGGTGGGGAAGCTCATCTCCAAGTGAATTGAATTTTAAAGTAAAAATTCAAGAAGGTTGGCACTTGTACAGCCAACATATTCAAAATGACATCGGTCCGGTACCTACTTCATTTAATATCGAACAGCTCTCGGGAATTCGTTTGGTTGATTCAGTCTCCGAGCCCGAACCAATCAAAAAATATGATGAAAACTTTGAGGCAACACTTGATTTTTTTGAAGGTGAAGTGCTATTCACTCAGAAATATACCGGAGTGCCGAGCGGACCGATTACAGGAACGATAACTTACATGTTGTGTAATGACAGAATGTGTTTGCCTCCGGTTGATTTACCCTTTATAATATCTGTAAAATGAATCTTTTGAAAACGTTTATTTTTTCTTTTTTCCTCCTTTCTGTCTCGTTTTTAAATGCTCAGATCGAACTCCCTTCTGACAAAGTAAAATGGTCCTTTGAGCTCGAACAAAAAGGTGCCGAGGCGACTGTTATTGTGAATGTAAAATGCGAGGAACATTGGCATATAAATGCAGTTAAGCTTCCTAAAGGAAGTTTTGGGTTTCCAACGTCTTTGAAACTGGATAGGTCCAAAGATTTCGCATTATCAGGAGGAGTTATTGAACCGAAACCAACAGAGAAATACGATGACTTAGCGGACGAACAATTGTCTTATCATGAGGGAAGTTTCAAGTTAAAACAAAAGATAAAAATTACTTCAGCGAAAGACTTTTTTGTTCAAGGTACATTTTCGTTTCAAACGTGCAATGATGTAAAATGTCTGCCTGATTTTTCAGCGCCATTCAAGCTCAAAGTGAAGGGAGTAGAGGGAACAGATGCTGAAGTTGGAAAAGATACCACTTCTGCTGTACAGCCCGGTCTTCAAGATTCTGTAAAAGAAGAAGAATCAAAGGTTGAGTCTAAGCCAATAGAATCGGTTAAAAAAGAAGAAAAGCAGCAATCACAGTCATACGGTTTGGTATTTCTTTTGGCCTTTTTGAGTGGATTCGCAGCGCTCATTATGCCATGTGTTTTTCCAATGATTCCAATGACTGTAAGTTTCTTCACGAAACGAAGTAAAACACGTGCAGAAGGAATTAAAAACGCAATGATTTACGGGACATCCATCGTAGTAATACATTTTCTTTTGGGATTATTGGTAGTTGTCACCGGTTCTTCGAGCTTACTAAACGAAATGTCTACCAACGTTTGGTTTAATTTATTTTTCTTTCTCATGCTTTTTGTATTTGGAATGTCCTTTCTTGGTGCATTTGAGATTCAGCTTCCTTCCTCCTGGGTAAATGCAGCTGATTCCAAGGCAGATAAAGGTGGGATGATTGGAATATTTTTCATGGCGCTGGTTCTTTCACTTGCGTCGTTCTCTTGTACGGGTCCAATCCTCGGATCTTTGCTTGTGGGGATTTCAGCTAAAGGTGGCGACGTGGCTCTATTGATCGGGATGTTTGCTTTTGGACTCGCTTTAGCTCTTCCGTTCATGCTTTTTTCTATTTTCCCTGCAATGATGAACTCCCTGCCGAGCTCGGGAGGGTGGCTCAATGTTGTGAAGGTATTTCTCGGGTTTGTGGAAATTGCATTTGCCTTTAAATTCCTTTCTACAGTTGATACGACACTGCAGCTGCACCTTTTAGAACGAGAGATTTTTATTGCTATCGAGGTCGCGATTTTTGCTGCACTTGCCTTGTACCTTTTTGGTAAATACAAACTCCCGCACGACAGTGACGTCGAACGTCTTTCTGTTGGGAGAACACTCACAGCAACCTTCGTTCTTGCGTTTACCATATACTTGCTGCCCGGAATGTGGGGTGCACCATTGAAGCTTGTGAATGCGTACCTTCCTCCAGATTTTTATGCGGAGTCCCCGAAAGGAATTGGTGGGGGAGCTGTCGTTGCTTCCTCCGCAAAAGGAGATGAACATGAAGAGGGGATGCATGAAGGTCCTCAGGGAACAATGGCCTTCAACGACTATGATAAGGCTTTAGCATACGCCAAAAAGGTAAACAAACCTTTGTTTGTAGATTTTACCGGGTGGGGATGCGTGAATTGCCGTAAAATGGAACAAACAGTATGGGGACAGTCAGGAATCATAGAACATCTCCGCGATGATGTAGTTATTGTTTCCCTGTATGTGGATGAACGCACCGAGTTGCCTAAAAGCGAACAAACCTCTATCGACGTAAATGGGACAAAATTTGATGTGAAGACCATTGGAAACAAGTGGACCGCCAAGCAGATCACTGAGTACAAGACATCTTCACAACCATACTATGTCATGAAATATCCGGACGGAAAAGACATTGAAATTGGTTCGGCGGATTATCAAAATCACAGCAATCCGGAAGTGTTCAAAAAATGGCTAAACAGTGGACTGGTGGCATTCAAAAAGCAAAAGTAAACTCTGAGTAAATAGACAATTAGGGCATGTCATTCAGTAGAGAATTCCTAACTTTAGGAAGTGAATGAATTTTTGCTCACTCCGATAGAGTATCTGAAAGGTGTTGGCCCGCAGCGTGCTGCCTTATTGACTTCTGAAGTGAATGTCAGAACCTTTGGTGATCTATTGAATTATTTCCCATTTCGGTATGTCGATCGTTCGCGTTATCACAAAATTGCCGATTTATTAGAGCTGGACTCTTATGCTCAATTGAGAGGGACGATCATAGCCGTTTCAGAATCGGGTTCGACAAGACATAAGCGCTTGAATGCTAAGTTTCAGGATGAAACAGGTGTAATTGATCTGGTGTGGTTTCAAGGAGCAAAATGGATTAAGCCCCTACTAAAAGTTGGAGTGGAGTACCAAATTTACGGAAAGGCCAAGCAATTTGGTTCCACCTGGAGTATTCCGCATCCCGAGCTTGCTGAGTGGAAAGATGTTCAATTGAAGACCGGCTTGCAACCTATCTATCCCTCTACAGAAAAATTGACGTCCAAAGGACTTCATTCCAAGGGAATAGAAAAACTCACTGCTGTTTTGGTATCTCAAGTGAATGGAAAGATCTCCGAAATACTTCCGGGATATCTGATCTCGGAGAACAGATTAATTTCCAGAGAGGATGCATTTATTCAGATCCATCGTCCGCAATCGGATGTATTATTTCAACAGTCCCGACTTAGATTGAAATTCGAGGAGCTATTTCTACTCCAAATGGAGCTGCAAATCCGAAAACAGATCACGCTTAAAAAATCAAAAGGATTCGTTTTTCAAGAGGTGGGACAAGTATTCAATGAGTTCTATTCCAATTTTTTACCCTTTCCACTTACCAATGCTCAAAAACGTGTGGTCAAGGAGATCAGAAAGGACTTGGGTTCGGGAAATCACATGAATCGATTGTTGCAGGGAGATGTAGGTTCGGGTAAGACGCTTGTTGCACTGCTCACTATGTTAATGGGTATTGGCAATGGATTTCAGGCTGCATTAATGGCTCCTACAGAGATCCTTGCTCAGCAACATTTTGAAACGATAGCTTCTATGATGAACGGATTGCCTGTAAGTGTTAGATTGTTAACCGGTTCGACCAAAAAGAAGGAGCGTGAAGAGCTACATGCCCGATTGCGTGATGGAAGTATAAAGATTCTAATCGGAACGCATGCGTTGCTGGAAGAAGCCGTACAGTTTGCAAATTTGGGTATAGTTGTAATTGATGAACAACACCGTTTCGGAGTCGCACAACGCGCCAGAATGAGACAAAAAAATACGCTCCCACCTCATGTGTTGGTCATGACGGCGACTCCCATTCCAAGAACATTGGCAATGACCTTTTATGGTGATCTGGATGTTTCAGTTATCGATGAGCTGCCTCCTGGAAGAAAGCCTATTTCTACTATTCATCGCTACGAGTCGCACAGATTGAGGCTGTTTGGGTTTCTCAAAGAACAGATCGCTCTTGGTCGACAAGTATACATCGTTTACCCGTTGATCAACGAATCGGAGAAACTCGATTTCAATAATTTAATGGAGGGATACGAAGCCGTATCACGCGCATTTCCTTTACCACAGTATAAGGTAAGCATCGTACATGGGAAGATGAAACCTGAAGACAAAGATTTTGAGATGCAACGGTTTTTGAGAGGAGAGACTCAGATTATGGTTGCTACAACGGTAATAGAGGTTGGAGTAAATGTTCCCAATGCCTCGGTAATGGTCATTGAAAGTGCGGAACGTTTTGGATTGTCCCAGCTTCATCAACTTCGAGGCAGGGTAGGCAGAGGAGCTGAACAGTCTTATTGTATTTTGATGAGTGGGGTTAAGCTTTCCAAAGAAACGATCAAACGTCTGGAAACAATGGTTCGAACCAATGATGGGTTTGAAATTGCGGAAGTAGATCTTCAGCTTCGAGGTCCCGGAGATATTATGGGAACACAGCAAAGTGGAATGCTCGATCTCAAAATCGCAGATCTTGCCAGAGACGGAGCCATTGTCGTGTTAGCTCGGGATCAGGCAAAAGTACTTTTGGAAAAAGATCCAGATTTGTCAAGCCCACAGTGCAGTATGCTTCGTGAAATCTTGAAGGAAGCGTTGCGTTCCAGACCAAATTGGGGTAAAATAGCTTAAGACAGTTAGAAAATGAAAAAGAATTTTCGTCAAATCATTATTAAGTCAAGCAAATGGGTCGGATATTGCATTCTAATTTTCTTGGTTGTATTGTCGTTCGTTGTGTTCATTTTACCCATGTTTCAACATAGAGAAGAAAAAACGACTGGTGTGGGCTCAATCTCTATTTTCATCATGAAATCCGGCGTTCACACAGATTTTATTGTTCCGGTTCACCACAAAATTCAAGACTGGGATAAGCTCTTTCCTTATGAGAACAACAAGGTTGTGGATACATCATTTCACTGGATCGCCATTGGTGTTGGTGATAAACAGTTTTTTCTGAGCACGCCGACGTTTGCTGATTTAACATTCTCTACCGCTATCCGTTCTGTTTTTGGTTTGAATGGAGCCGCCTTGCATGCCAGTTACCATTATAAAATTCCTGAAGACAGACCCGTCGTGAAAATGAGCATCACCGAAAACCAATATACTCGTTTATGCCACTACATTCGATCTGCCGTGCGTTACAGGCACGGAAAACCGCAATTGCTTTATTCCAGCGTGGAAGGAACAACATTTAGCTATGACCGATATTATGGTTCAAGACGTTCATACAGCTTTGTGAATAATTGCAATGCTTGGGTGAATTCAGGACTTAAGGCTTCCGGACAGCGTGCCTGCTTCTGGACAGTTTTGGCAGAAGGTATTTTCAGACATTATGGGAAATAGAGTTGTACTAATAATTTTTCTCTTTGTCTCCATACAGATTTTTTCTCAGCAAAGGATTATTCTGTTTGTCAATGGTTATCTGGGCTACAAACATGACCGCATTGAGACGGACAATACTGTAACCACAAAACGAAAATCATATTGGTATTCCTACGATGACAGTATTATTGCACGTTTTCAGCCTGTGCTTCCTCTTTATGCTTCTGGACATCATTCTTTATCCACCTCTACCCATAGAAATCTTGGAAGGGTAGTTGGTTCTTTTTTGTTGAGCAGATGCATTCCGTTCAGAGGTAAAAGGGGAATTTTTCTGAATAAAAGAGTCAATCCCGAAGGTTTTCAAAAAAGGTATGACAGTGGAAGATTGTGTGGTCAGAATTTCCTAACCTTTGTGTCAGATTCGCTGAAGAAATCTACCCACAAAGACACCCTGGATATCGTTTGTCATAGCATGGGGTATGCATACACCTTGGGAATTCTTTCTGTCATTGATACTTCATTTGTTTTAGGTAAAATACTAATAATTTCACCTGAAATGGCGGGTTACTCGGGATATGACTGGAATAAGTTCAGTGAGGTATGGCAATATGGAAGTAATTTAGGGGAATCGAAAGCAGATCTCGTTTGCCTTCAAGATGGCATAGCGCCACAATGTATGGTCAAAGGTTTGGATGTAGTGGATACTGCCAAAGGGGGAAGAATATTTGTTCCCAAGCATGCTAAAAGGGGATTTAACAGAAGCCATCACCTCAATTTTTTTCAATGGTTTTTTGATCTGAAAAAAGGCGATCGTGGCTATTTTGGCCGATAATTTCCACTTATGTAACAAGGAAGAATAATGTCCGTACGATATCAAAAAAAATATATGAGATTTTGGATAGCTTTTTTATTCGTTTGCTTGGTTTCAATGGTTGATGCACAATTGATCAAAGGAACGCTCTTGGATGATCAACGTAAGATGATCAGCTCGTTCAATTTTACGGTAGAAGATCAAAATGCAGGTACTGTATTCTTTGAGCTTGCAGTAAATCCGAAGGGAAAAGTGACATCCGCTAGGGTGGTTGAAGCAGGAACGACGGTCGTGTCTACACCAACTCGCATCAACGTTAGAAAGGCGTTAATGGCCTTGATTTTTGAGGAGGGAACTTGGTATCCGGAGTTTCACCATGTCGTAGTTAAAGTAACGACAGTCAAACCGGAGGCTATCAAAAATTAATTCAGCAAGCGGCGCAAGATCTTACCAACGTTTGATTTCGGAAGCTCATCTCTGAAGACTACTTCTCGAGGAACTTTATATCCGGTGAGTAATTTTCGGCTTTCCTCTATAACCTCATCGGCAGTTAAAGATGGATCTCTTTTAACAACAAAGGCTTTTACAAATTCAGTTCCATCCGGATTCTTTTCTCCTCGTACCCCGACTTCAAGAACTTTTGGATTCTCTGAGATAGCTTTTTCAACTTCATTTGGATAAACATTAAATCCTGAGACAAGAACCATTTCTTTCTTTCGGTCAACGATCTTGAAAAATCCTTCTTTGTCCATGATTCCTACATCGCCTGTTAGGAAATAATCTCCCAGCATGACTTTCGCAGTTTCATCTGGTCGGTTCCAATAGCCTGTCATCACTTGTGGACCTTTGATGCCAATTTCTCCCGGTTCCCCTATCGCAACTTCCTGACCTTCGTCATTGAACAGTTTTATATCAGTATTGGGCAAAGGCAAGCCAATTGAACCCCTACGATGTGTTCCGTTAATAGGATTGATTGTCGCAGCGGGACTGGTCTCCGAGAGTCCGTATGCTTCGAGCAAAGGACTGTTGGTCAATTTTTCCCAACGGTCGGCAACGGCATCCTGAACGGCCATACCCCCTCCCAGGGATAATTTAAGCTTTGAGAAATCAAGAGAGCGAAAAGCATCCTGATTAAGGAGTCCAATAAATAAGGTGTTCACACCGGTAAGAATCGAGAACGGATTCTTTTGAAGGTCTTTACAGAAGGCCTTCATATCCCTTGGATTCGTAATAAGAACGTTTGTAGCTCCATACCTGAAGAACACGATGCAATTTGCTGTCAATGCGAAAATGTGATACATTGGAAGTGCAGTAATGATCGTATCTTCTCCCTCTTTGAACATATATCCGATCCAAGCTTCAACTTGTTGTACGTTGGCACACAGATTTCCGTGCGACAGTGCTGCTCCTTTGGAGACACCCGTCGTGCCACCAGTATATTGAAGAAATGCAAGGTCCTTTGAGCTGATGTCAACCCGGGTTCCGATGTTGCCAGAATTCGATTTAAGGATACTTTTAAGTGGAATCGCTCCCGGCAAAGAATACGATGGCACCATTTTTTTAATGTAACGAACAACGAAATTCGTAATGGCTCCCTTCAATCCTCCAAGCATGTCTCCAATACTTGTCGTGATTACTGTTTTTATCTCAGTATCATTCAATATGGCTTGGAGATTGCAAGCAAAATTCTCCAGAATAATGATTGCTTTGGCTCCCGAATCCTTGTACTGATGCCTCATTTCTTCAGCGGTGTACAATGGATTTGTATTGACGATGACCAAGCCCGCCTTCAAACATGCAAAAATAGTAATGGGAAATTGCAACAAATTAGGCATTTGTAGCGCTATTCGATCCCCCTTTTTAAGATCGGTTTTATTTTGAAGGTACCATACAAGCGTGTTAACATGATGGTTGACCTCATTGAACGTCAGACTGACATCCATATTTTTAAAAGCAATTTTATCTCCGTATTTTCTTACAGACTCATCAAAAATATCAACTAGGTTTTCATATCTGTCAAGTGAGAGTTCTTTCTCAACAAATTCAGGGTAGCTTTTAAACCATGGGTATTCAGACATAGCAGATTGTTTACGTTTAAAACAAATCTATAAAAATATTGCTTTCTTTTTTGAAAAAGTTCGTTAAAGGACTCATTTTGTTCGAAGTGAAGTGCTCTATGAAAAACAGGTTAAATAGATTCTTTGTTATTTCGTTAAATTGAAAATACAGTTTACCAAAAGACTGTCTAAAACTAAACATAAAGCCATGAAACAGTACGTTCTATATTTCTGTATGTCTATTTCGTGGTTAGCCTGTGCGCAAGACCCAACGTTTACCCAGTTTTATGCCAATCCACTCTACCTGAATCCGGCGTTTGCAGGTTCTCATGGCTGTCCGAGATTTGCCTTGAACTACCGTAACGAATGGCC
>JAJTDX010000076.1 GCA_021298235.1 Cryomorphaceae bacterium
GAACGAATGCTTGATTTTCTGCACGAAGCACTTCCCTCCTATTTCGCTTGTTATGAATTCCAGATTTTTATTTCATGGTACCTGGACTATGGCTCAAAGAACAGAGCTGAATTCCACAGGTCACTTATGGCTAATACGAATTTTCGAGTGGCGTTCACCCTACTTGAACAAGGCTTCATGGAAGACATCAAAGTCATGGAAAAGCTAGTGAAAGAAAATCCTTCCGTACAATGGAATTATGATTTTTACGAAAAAGAGCATGCTGCCTTTTGTAAAGAGCTCTTAAAAACCCAGGATAAAATACTAGCCAAGTTCAGAATTCCGGGGGTGACGAAGTCAAATTACAAGAGTTATTTGATACCTAAGTAAGAGTGCGCACGCAATCCAAAGAAGATTGAGCCTACTACCTGTTCTCAAATCTGATTAGATAGTACGTATCAGCAGTAACTACAACGTATCTTGTTTCTTCAACGATATATTGTTCCATCTCATCGGTTTCCGAATTATATAGGTAAAAACAAGAATCCTTCTCTTCATTAAACCCATAGTAATTCATCTCACTGTAATTGTAAAAGGGCAGTTTCGGTGGGCCTATTAATGTTGGATCTGTTGATTGTTTCAATGATTTACAAGAAACCGTAAATCCCAGCATGAACAAATACAATGCACTCATTAAGGTTTTCATAATTTTTGAAAGTTTAGGGTTTGGATGCTACATACTAGTATTTGTTATTGTGCTTCAGAGTATCACCATCTATAATT
This sequence comes from Cryomorphaceae bacterium, assembly GCA_021298235.1. The sequence continues at coordinate 763 of JAJTDX010000076.1, forward strand.
ACAACGCTAAACGTATAGTTTTCTAAAAAATCCTTTTTTTGTTCTTCAGTCCAATGTTCTCTAATGTATTTTGCATCTTCTGATTGAAGTCTCTCTACTTCAGAATAGGTATAAACACTATCAGATAAGGCTTCGTTCATTAAAGAGGAAGTATTGTACTTAGAAGATTCTTTCATCAAAGCCCGAAGGTGTTTTTTACTGGTATATGCTCTGTCAAACTTATCCGGACGAACCTGAGCACAGGAAGCCAATAGTGCAATCACCACAGCCAACGTTAAAATTGTTTTTGTTTTCATCTTCAATCAAATTTGTGAGTGACAGATCTTTCCTTTTATTCGCTTAACTATCACCCGGGTTCAAGCGGAGAATTCATTATTTTGATTTGATCTCAATTTCTTTCAAAAAAGAATCTCTCTCATCTTCGGAGTATACCATTCCGTCAAGTACCTCTTGTCGTTCTTCTTCACTCAGCGTACCTAAATAAACTGCAAACGCCTCCTGATACGGATCCACATTGCTTGTATCTTTTTCGTTGTTCGATGAAACATTCTTATCGGTGTTTATGTCACCAAGCTTATAAGAAGTCTTCATTATTTCCTTGATGTGTCTCTTATTGGTGTATGCCCTGTTGAGCTTATCCGGTCGAAACTGAGCACAGGATGTCACCAAAACGGTCACTAATCCTAATGTGAATATTGTTTTCATAATTTAGAGAAGTTTGGGGTTTTGATGGAAAAAGCAGAAATACTCATTTGATAACACATCTTTTTAATTTTCGAACCCAAGATCAACCCTGAACAGCTTGCCAGGGTTGATCTAGGTTACATTGGATAAAATCAATTCGAACGTCGGTCATCCATTTCCTGCACGGCCAGACGAACCTCGTTCTCGGTGCATGGTTTCATTTTCAAGGGGACATTGCCCAAATTAGAATTCGGATCATTCTTCAGCTGTTGCCCTTTCAATTGGCCCATCATGACTCCCCTGTTGTCAGCAAAGATGGCGATAACCTCAAAATCTTGACCAACAGGAACATTATCGAAAATGAAGACATTATTTTCTCTTCTTGAGTAGGGTATCACTGTATTGGTGGCCTCCAAAATTACACTTACACTAGGCACCTCCTGGTTCTGAATCTCAAGATTGAGTGTTTGCATTACTACCGCAGCAGGTGATTCCCCTGGTTTTGTACGAGGTACCGGCTCCCAATATCTGTCACAATTTATTAGCCCTCCTCTTCTGAGTCGCCATGTGACATTTGTAAGGTTTGGACCAGGTTTAATCTTTTCTGTTATTGTCCTGTCTTTCGAAAATAGAATGGAATTTACGAGTTCATCGGGATTCATTTCTTCGACCCTCGTTTCCGTAACGAAATCATTTAACGGATGTACTCTTCTTTGAGTAGTAACAACCTTATATACCAGTCCGTCAATTGATTTGAGCTGTTCGGTTATAATCTCCATGGTATCAAGATTTCTCATCTTAAAGGCCTTTGAAAGAAGAATTGAATCCATACTGGTATTGCTGGGTGGCGGCTGTGTCGACCATTTTGTAACGCTTTCCCCTTCGTAACCATAGAACGCTTGCATTTCATCGTCTTCCCGACGATTCTTGAACGATACTTGAATTGTTGCCAGATCGTCCAACTCCAGTTTTTCATTTCCCGAAAAAGCTTCAATATTGATCGTGCCACCTGATTCAAGTAATTCATTCATAGTCGTCGTCGTACTGAGATCATTTAAAACAAAATCACTTATTTTATAGAATTCCGTGAATCTTAACTCAATTAGTGCATTCGGGTCTTTTGTGCGGAATGAACCTGCAGGAATAAAGATCCTAGTGCCTTCTCTGCCAACAATAAGGGTATCCCGGTTTGGGTTGATGACAAATGTCTCCGCAGGTTTCTTGAATCGTTCCACAAAATTATTTGGGTCTTTGTAGTTGCGTACTACTTCTACCCTGCGATTCAGTGTCTTTTCCTTTTCATTCATATTTCCGTTCACGGGTTTAGCTTCTCCTTTCCAGTCGATATGAATTCGGTTGTGAAAGTCATGATCGAACAGGTAGTTTTGAACAGCACGTGTTCGGTTGAGAGAGAGCTCTTTGTTGTAAGCCACGGATGCATCTGAATCGGTGTGACCTAACAGCAACAATTCTTCTGCGGGATCCGTTACACTGGTGCGTAAGGAATCGAGAAGCTGCAGCGAAGCATCAGAAAGGTCATAGCTGTCCTTCGCAAAATAAATACTGAGGGACGTTTGATTGGCAGTTTGGGCAAAAGTCGTTGCGCCAGCCACCAGGCTAAGGGAGAGTACAATTTTTTTCATGGTTTTAGATTTTCCTAAGAACGCAAGGAAAACCGGTTTGTAACAACTAGCTGAAAATCTTCAGAAACAGATTGTTAAATGAGTGAGATGAATATTTTTAAAATCCCTTTAATCTCCGCTCCGCAGTATTTGAAACCAGAAAAGTAGATATATCGTTTGTACAACCCGACAAAACAAAAGAACACGTTTATGCGACTGTGGTTTTTATGTGAAATGGAAGAGATAGCAAATAGGTATGTATTTCGAAATCCCGGAATCAGAAATTTCGATGTTATTTTTTCACCAACAACATCGTATTTGATGTCTATTTTGTTTATGAAAACTTTTTAAACTTAATTAAATGAGAGCTAATAAAGAATTTTCAAACCACAAGATCGGATATAAAAACGCAGGGGCTTAATTCACATAAAAATGTACTAATTTCTCTGCTAATTCTTCCTTTAATCCGTAACCAACAAGTTCTTTAATACATTGATCCTTTTGTTTTTTACTTTCATAAATCATTTTCCTTGTTAATTCATCCCATCGTTTAAATGAAGCCAAACCTATTTCATTTTTAATTTCTGTCGCAAGACTTACGTCATTATTAGAATACATGTATTCTAGTTCTCTCTTGAATGAATATAAAAATCCATCATTTCGTTGCTTGGAATTATTGGTTTCACTCCAACAACTGTATTCTAATTCTCCTCTTCTCAGATTACCACTTATTGTTATAAAAATAGTCGAGTAATCATGATTTTTCGCTAAAATTTCGAAAGTTTCACCGTCAATTGTTTCATTTACTTTAATAAGGTTTTTCTCCTCTATAAGTTTGTTAATGGTTAGGGATATATTTTTTTGCGGGCTTAAATTTATAGTTTTTGAAGTACTTAAGTCTTCAAGGACATGTATATTACCCTCATCCATATTTGTGTTCGGATCAATTTTTGATTTTATTTTTCGATTTTTATAATATTTCTTCCACTTATAAGCCACAACAAGACCAAATGCGGCTAATAGAGTCCTTCCTAAAACCTTTTGGATAATTATATCCAAACTATGTTCATCCATCTGATTTTGTTTAATTTACGATTAACAAAAATATAAAAATAGTCTTTTTCAAAACATCGACTAGAAGGTCTGTAAGTACTATTCAAAAAGTATCCAATTTCTATGGGATACTTGCCAAAATTCAGGAGTTTTTTTGAAGATTTCACCTTTATTCTAAAAAGGATGATTATACTGTCAATTATTTCCAACCTGGAATTTGATTTTTGTATTTGTCTGCAATTTTATAAAATCTAGGATCTTTCTCCATTTTTGATTCCATAACATCAACTAGTACGTCTTTTCCTTGAAAAATAGGATCTGTTTTTAACATGCTCTTATACTTTGATTTTATTTCATCTAAACTAATTATTTCACCAGAATCTAATTTAGTTTTTAATTTAGAGAGTAGTACATCAACTGACCCGTTGTAAATGGCATTCAAATTTTTATTGGTATTTAACAATTTTTCATAGGTTTCTTTTTCGATTTGACGATTTATTGCCGAATCTAGTTGTTTTGAACCCCACGAATGTTTTGCAATTTCCTGATAACACTTGGAAGAATCTTTATTCATTATTGCTTGAGTTCCACGTTTCAAACTATCTGGCAACTCCACATCACCACCGTTTCTGCCCGATTTCTCAGGCCCTTCATTGCAACTAAATAAGGCTATTGGAAAGAGCGATAATATTAGAATTCTTCTCATTTTTTAAACTTTGAAATTCTAACCCAATTGAATTTGAGTTTTAGATAACCAATTTAGGTAATATTTCTAACTGTACCGAAATCAAATAAATTGTTTTACGAAAAAGGAATTTATCTTTCAAAAAAGTCTATTTGGACTTTTTACATTTCAAGGTTTAATTTACCTACCTCTTCATCGCCCGATCCATGTCACGCTTATCGTCTTTTTCTTTGAGGTCCTGGCGTTTGTCGTGGAGTTTTTTACCTTGAGCGAGGGCGATTTCAACCTTTACCCAACCTGTTTCGGATAGAAACATTTTCAGAGGAATAAGGGTATTTCCTTTAACCTGAAGGAACTTTTCAATTTTGGCTATCTCTTTTTTATTGAGAAGTAATTTGCGGTCAGCGCGCGGTTTGTGGGAGTAGAAGGAAGCGTTTTCATACTCTGAAACGTGCATGTTTCGAATCCACACCTCCCCTTTCTGTATCACGCAATAAGCTTCCATGATCGATGCTTTTCCTTTACGGATACTTTTGATCTCTGTACCCGCTAATTGAATCCCTGCCACGAAGGTATCCATCAAGTGGTATTCGAAGAGGGCTTTTTTATTGCGGATGTTGAGGTCTTTGAACATGGATGGCAAAAATAAGAGTTAATTACTTACTTTTTTGCTTGATCAAAAAAGTAACAAAAAAATCAAGTCTCGCTATAGCCGTTCGGCGAAAATTTCTCATCGATCAAATCTCAAAAAGAGTGTAAGCACTGCTTACAAACGACAAGCGCTTTTTGGATTTGATAATCGCTTCGAAATTTTCTTTTTCCTCACTTCCCTAGCGAGCCAACTTTTCAATGCATTAAGCATTTGCTTTCGGGACCCGCAACTTCGATCGTTCAGTGAATCACTTTTACACAGAACCAGTCTGCAAAACAAGCGGAGTTGCGCATGCACGAAGCGAAGGTTTGTCAGCGGTACCGAAGGTAGGTTCCTCGTAAAAGTGAAAGGGCTTTTGCTACTTTTGGCTAGTCAAAAGTAGAAATAAAAAAGTTTGGAATTAAAACGAATTCGAGTTTCTGCAACGCTTCTACGTCGTGGTCTTTTGCCACTTTTCTTTTGCGGAAAAAGAAAAGTGGGTAGAATCATTAATTTTACATCGTGAAAATCCCTTCCAGATACATTGAAAAAGCCGTTGAGCAACTCTCCTCCCTCCCGGGAATAGGGAAAAGAACAGCCTTGAGGCTGGTGCTGCAGCTGCTCAACCGCACAGATCAGGAGGTTAAAACGTTTGCAAGTGCGATCCTTGAGATGAAGGAACATGTCAAAAAATGCAATTCCTGCGGCAACATCAGCGACCAGGAAATCTGTTCAGTATGTTCGGATCCACGACGCGACCAGAGTATCATCTGCGTGGTGGAAGACATCCGCGATGTGCTGGCCATCGAATCGACGGAATCCTACAAAGGGATCTACCATGTGCTTGGAGGAATCATCTCTCCCATGGATGGCGTTGGACCTTCAGATCTAAACATCACTTCACTGATTGAAAAAGCCGAAACCGGTACTGTGATGGAGATTATTTTTGCGTTAAGTCCAACAATGGAAGGCGATACAACGAACTTTTATCTATTTAAAAAATTGAGCGACAAAGGAGTGCTGATCACTTCACTTTCTCGCGGTGTAGCTGTGGGAACTGAGCTTCAATACGCAGATGAGGTCACACTCAGCCGTTCGTTGCTTCAGCGACAACCCTTTAAATTAAATTGATATGATCAAGGAATTCAAGACATTCATCATGCGTGGCAATGTGATCGACCTTGCCGTTGCCGTTATCATAGGTGGAGCCTTCAGTGCTATCGTAGGTTCGCTGATCAATGATGTCATTACTCCGTTGCTGCTTAACCCTGCCATGGAAGCATTGCGCGTTAACAAGCTGGAAAATCTAGGGTGGCATGGGGTTCTTTATGGTAAATTCATTGCATCGGTCATCAACTTTCTGGTAACCGCATTCATCGTTTTCCTTCTCATAAAAGCAATGAACAAAGCCATTCGCAAGAAAGAAGATGACGAGGCCTCGAAGGAAGTTACGCTCACCAAGGAGCAAGAGCTACTTACAGAAATTCGTGATCTCCTAAAAAAGAAAGAGCAAGAGTAAGGAGCTGATCAATCCGTATTTTTCTGTACAGAATATCTTTTTGCAAAGCTTCTGATCTGGCCGGAATGTATCTCATGGATTCCCGAAGTCAATTCGAGCTCACTTTGGAGCATACATTTTGCGACCTTTATTGCTGAAACAGGACGATAACTTTCAATTAAGCCTGTTTTGCCAAGAAGATTTCCAACTTTTACAGACATTTTCTCTCCAATCCGTTCTTCCTTTCGTAGCCCCTCCAAAACCGAAGGCTTAATGATAACGAGCTTTTCGAATCCAATCTGTTTCGCATTTGCATCAAGGGTTGCTTTCATTCTCGAGTAAAAAAACGGAGAATAGGAAGATACGCCTATCGCAGAGATCAGTACGCAATGCTTCACTCCTTTTTTTCTTGCGAGCTTCATGACCTTTGTTGGAAAGTCTACGTCAATTTTCCACTGTTCTTTTTTAGAACCTGCAGTCTTCAAGGTGGTGCCAAAAGCAATAAAAAGTGCATCCAGATCTGCACTTACAGGTAAGGAATCGATGGATTCAAAGTCGACCACATGGTTGATCACCTTCATGGTCTTCAGCTCCAGCTCACGTCTTGTTAGAAGCTCAATTTTTTCCACGCGATCGTCCTCTTCCATTAGCTCTAAAAGCTCCCCTCCAACAAGACCTGTGGCTCCAAGAATAAGTACCTTCATGATTTTTTTTTCAAAATTAATCATGGAATTCACTTGCTGTCCAAAAAAAATCCTATTTTCGGCTGATATAATGTTTACTTCAGCTTAAATACCGCTATTTCATTTATATGACTAGTATTTTTGTTGCGAAGCTTGATTTTAATATAACTAGTGAACAGTTAAAACAAGCATTCCAGGTATACGGAACGGTTCTCAAAGCGACCGTTGCTACCGATCGTGAAACAGGAAAATCCCGTGGATTTGGTTTTGTTGAAATGTCCGACCGTGATGAAGCTATGGCTGCAATCAAGGGATTGGACGGTTCTCTCCTTAACGGACGTCCAATTGCCGTGAAAGAGGCAGATCAGCGGCCAGACAATCGAGGCCCCAGAGAACAACGACCGGATAACCGTTCAGACCATCGTCCGAGGGAACCAAGACCGGATCAGCGGCCAAGAGATGAGCGTCCACCTGTTGCACCAACCTTTGTTCCTCCTTCAGATGATGCTGTAAAACTGGAACGTAAAAAGGAACGAGCACCCGATAAAGAGAAAAAAAAGGAGCGTGAACAAGATGGGTTCAATAAAAAACCTAAAATGAGTGCGTACAAAAAGAGTGGTAAAAACAACCGCTTCTTTGATGACGACGAAGATGATCTTGACGACTTGGAAAATGCGAGCTTCTTCAATTTCGATGACGACGAAGAAGAGGATGACGATTAATCTTTAAGAGATTGAAATGCCGTACTGATATTCTCTATTATGTCGGTTGCAAGCATACTTTCTAAAGCGATTTTCTCACATGTAATATCAGCTGCTAATCCATGCAGGTAGACAGCAAGACACGCAGCGTTGAGCGAAGAATATCCTTGTGCCAAAAATGCTGTGATCATTCCTGTAAGCACATCTCCTGAACCGCCTTTGGCCAATCCAGCATTGCCTGTAGTAGTGTAATATACTATTCCATCAGGAGTGAAGATTCTCGTTGATGGTGATTTCAACACCAGAACCACAGAATTTTGTTGTGCAAATTCCATTGCGTGATCAAGGATTTCCTCTTCATTGCTCCAGTTTTTATTGATTAAACGAGAAAATTCTCCATAATGTGGCGTGACAACAGAATTTTGCAGAACCCTCGACATACCATCTGGATCAGAAGCGAGAAGATTCAAAGCGTCTGCATCCAATACCATCGGCAAAGAATTCGTTTCAAGCAACGAAAAAAACGCTTTTTTTGTTTTTTCAGACACCCCTATTCCAGGCCCGACACCGACTGCGGTAAACTTTTCAGAAAGAAGTATTTCCGTAAATTCTTCCACACCACTAAACGACAACATAGCTTCCGGCAAAGAAACCAACATAGGGAATTCCAGACAATTCGGAACGTGAGCAGTTAGAAGTCCTACACCAGATCTGAGACAAGCTTTTGATGCAAGTATGACAGCCCCTGCTTTGCCGCGACTTCCCGCTATCAAGAGCGCGTGACCATGATCCCACTTCGAAGAGCTTGGTTTTCGGGGCTTGAAAAGGGATCGAACAAGAATCCGATCAATTGCAATCATTGCTTAGTTGCACATGAAAAATCTGTTTTTGGAACAGCTGTTTTAGCTATCGCAGCAAAACCTCCGGCTACCTCTTTAAAGTGATCATACCCTCTGGATTTTAAGATCGAGGCAGCGATCATACTGCGGTACCCACCGGCACAATGAATGGTAAAAGGTTTGTCCTTTGGAAAAGCACTCATTTGTTCGCTTATAAAATCCAAAGGAATATTCACTGCTCCTTTCACATGTTCCGCTTCAAATTCACCTGGTTTACGTACATCTATTACAAGTGTGTCTTCCGTAAGCTCGTTCTCAAATGTTTCAGCTGATATACGATGAATGGAAGATGTTTCCTGGCCTGCATTCTTCCACGCTTCAAAACCTCCATCAAGGAATCCAATCACGTAATCATACCCTACTCGGGCAAGTCTAGTGATGACTTCTTCTTCCCGTCCCACATCCGTGATCAACAACAACTGTTGTTTTACATCTGGAATCATAGCACCCACCCAAGGCGCAAACTGCCCGTCAACACCGATATTAATGCTATTCGGTATATGTCCCTGCGAAAACGCCTGCGCATTCCTTGTATCCAGCATGATTGCCCCGGTTTCATTTGCCGCAGCTTCGAACGCTTTAACAGAAAGAGGTGAATGTCCGCGACGAATTACCTCAGCGATAGGATCATATCCCGTTTTATTCATTTGTACATTCATCCCAAAGTATCCCGGAGGCGGT
>JAJTDX010000077.1 GCA_021298235.1 Cryomorphaceae bacterium
ATTAGGATCTGATGACGCGCTCCCCAATACCAGTTGCCATAGGGAGCAGGGTAATCTGTAGGACTGTTTTGTATCGTGCCTGAGCCAATTGTCTGTCCATTGAGCTGAAGATTCGGACGCTGATTTACTGGATTGGAAAATACATGGTCGCACGCTGCGGCACTTCCATCCTGAAAAGAAAATGCTGTTGAAGCAAAAGGTGTTGTACTTTGGTTGAAGATAGAGTTTACTGTATAGCCAGCGGAGCTGTATGAACAAATATTTATAAGTACGTTTGAGGTCCCATCCCATTCAAAAGGCGTATCAAACGTATGTGTGTTCCAACCCGCTGTAGGAACAAATCCTGCGGCAGTTAAGACATGTGTAAATCCTGAAATAGGTTTTCGATCTTTTCCGCTACAAAACACCGTTTTGAAATCATTAGGCGGTATGGTAACATTGGGAAATTGCCATTTTAAAGGAGCATTCATGTCGTCTGATAGTCCATAATTCAACAGTTGGACAGTGTCTGATCCTCCATTGTAAAGCTCAATCCAATCGGGTTGATCGCCATTTTCATCGGAGAGAATCATATAATTTTTGTTGCTGCCTTCATTCAGAACGAGCTGTCCGAAAGAAAAGCTTGTCAAGGAAAGAATGAAGCAAAAAGAGAGAGTTTTTTTCATTTTTTCAGAAAATTAGATATTGCAAGGGCAAAGACTGGATTTTGTTCAAAGTTATTGTGGTCTTGTTCTTTAATTGGCAAAAACACACTGGTCTCGTTAAGAAAAGGAGCCAATTTTTTTGAACTTTCAAAAGGAATTGTTTCGTCCTCTTTCCCGTGGACAAGGAGTGTTGGCGCATTCACAGATTTTAAATGCTTATCCGTTTCAAAGGGATATTTTAAAAGAAATGGCGGAATCCAGGGATAGCGTATGAGGGTCATATCAAACAGCGAATAATACGGTGCAATCAATACCAATTTTGAAGGCGAATTTTCTGAGCTGATCATTGCCGCTGGAGCAGTGCCAAGGGAGTACCCAATTACCACGATCGAATCCTCTTTGTACCTTTTTTTTATGAAAGAATATGCCATCCTGACGTCTTCGAAAAATGTCTCTTCATTTGTTTGCTGGCCTGAACTTTTTCCAAAGCTCCGGTAATCCAGACAGAAGAAATCAAATCCCAGAGCATTGTAGAATTTGGCGGCTTCATTTTGATCTTTCAGATTGCCTGAATTGCCATGTAGGTAAAAGAGCACTTTAGTACTTTCTTTTTGATTTACTGTGCTCAAGACGGTAGAAATTTTTTCTCCGTCAGGAGTGTTCAACACAATTTCTTTGCTCGTTGGGCTTACTGAAAGCTTCTCAGTGCTTTTGAGTTTTTCCGGGTGAAAGATAAAATCTTCCTGTCGAAAATACATATAGGTGCAGGCGAGTATATATGCCAAAACAATTGCACCGAATATGCGAAATACAATGCGTTTCACAGGAAATGATTAATCATAAATTGTTTTAAAGATATGTAAACTTCTCATCCTTTGAAATTATATTTGACTATTGAGTTTTTAAATTCCTGTTCAAGTAAATTCTTATTGAATTGTAACGGATTAGTAATATTGAAGTTTTAACATTTGTGCCTATGAAAAAAATAACATTAGCAATTCTTTGTTTGGTATTCACCGTTTGCATTTCATCAGTTTTGGAAAAATCACCATCCCTGAAAAAATCACTCACCAATTCATTCGTTTTTGTGCCAAGTGGCAAAATAGTTTTGAATATGGATACGGTTACCGTTCAGGCATTTTACATCTTGGAGAAGGAGGTAACAAATAGAGATTATCAGGAGTTTTTACGTGACCTAATGATGAATGGCGAGAAGGAGAAATTACGTATCGCTCAGGTAGACAGTGCAAAGTGGAATATGTTAACAGGTAGTAATGAAGCATTCGCTAAGTATTACCATTCTAATGAAGCCTATAAAGATTACCCGGTTGTAAATATTTCACATGAGGGGGCGACACTTTATTGTAAATGGCTAGGCGAGAAGTATGATCAAAAACAAGGCACGAAGGGTAGATTTATATTCCGATTGATGGAGAAAGCCGAATATATTCGAGCGTGCAGAGGGGAATCAAATGCGACTTATTCATGGGGCACACATGCTTTGCATAATTCTAAAGGTCAGCCTATGTGTAATTTTACAAGACTAAGTGCTGAGCATATTCATCTAAATCCAGAAAAGAAAACTTACGAAATAAGGGTTAATAAAGTAGCTCCCGTGATGATTACGGGTGTCGATGTTTTGGCACCTTCCAAGTCCTATTGGCCTAATTCATTCAAGGTTTATAATCTAAATGGAAATGCTGCTGAAATGATTGCCCAAAAAGGAATTGCTTTGGGAGGATCTTGGCAAGACCCTGGGTATGATGTGCGAGTGGAATCAGAAAGGTCGTATGATGGTCCAAATCCTCTTACAGGTTTTAGAGTTGTGATTACCTCTGTTGAAAACTGAGACGTTAAAAATCAGAAATAATTTTATTTGCTAACTACCTTTGAGAAAACAAATCGTATGACCCTCAAAGATACCATCGGAGCTGTTGAAGAGTTTCACAATGCGTTCGGAATTTCGAATAATTATCAACCCACAGTAGAACTTTCGGAGTCCGATATACTGTTGCGCTACAAGTTAATGCGCGAAGAGAATGAGGAGTATCTCGAAGCCGCACAAAAAGGAGATCTTGTCGAGGTGGCTGATGCTTTGGGTGACATGTTATACATTCTGTGTGGAACTATTTTGAAACATGGATTGCAGGATAAAATGGCGGAGGTTTTTCAGGAAATTCAGCGCTCAAACATGAGTAAACTGGATGCCAATGGAAAGCCTATCTATCGTGAAGATGGTAAAGTTATGAAGTCTGAATTGTATTTTAAACCGGATATCAAAACAATTCTGGAGAAAGCCTGATCCATGTTCCCCTTCAATATTCGTGTATATGGAATCCTGATCAATGATCGCGGGGAAGTGCTTCTTTCAGACGAGTTCAGAAATGGTTTTTCCTTTACTAAATTTCCGGGTGGTGGACTCGAATTTGGTGAGGGTTTGAGAGAGGCGTTGAAACGCGAATTTATGGAGGAACTAAACCTTGAAATTGAAGTTGGAGACGTATTCTATTTCAACGAATTTCATCAGCCATCTGCATTTGATCCTAGGCATCAGGTTCATTCATTTTACTATTTAGTTCGCTCAGAAAATTGGCAGTCCATTAAGGCGGGTGAACATGTTCTCCCTTTGAAAGAAGAGGGGGAAAAACACCGATGGATACAACTGGATATGCTTTCTGATACACTATTTACATTTCCCATAGATAAGCTAGTAGCCGAAAAACTGCGGCAAAAAGATTAATAGAGCGTATCTGCAATCCTCTGGCAAATCATTCCGTGTATTCGTTTATTCAGTTCAGTTTGATGGCTGAGGTAGAATTCAATTTCGGAAGTCGTAAGCATTCCTGAAATCATTCCAATGAGTTGATTCTTCATCGTTGGCTGACCAGTGATGAGATCTTTCACCTTCTTTTGAAATTCAATTCGAGAACCTTTTGACGCAGAGATGTTCTTCACTAGTGGATTCGTTGAAAATAAACGTATCAGCAAGTCGTGTTGAAGCTTTATGACCGGTCTCAAAGTTTCATTTTGAAAACATTCGAGCTCCGAAGTTTCATCAGAATTCATCACCGACACCATAGGGCGAAACGCTTTTATTTCATCACGATCCATATATCAATGAACAGCTGAGCGTTTCGAAAGTTTATTTATTCTGATTCAATATGAGTATAAACTTGAACGAATTCGTCCAAAAATTCATTGATCCGTGGGTCGCTGAAACTTGCTGAGGACAAAATGAACTGACATTTCGGCAAACTTTCCGCAATCCGTAAGAGCTGCGTTTTGTAACCATTCTTAAAAAGCTCTATGGCATCATCGAGGATGAACAATTTAAGTTGACTCACATTATACCCATTTTGAATGTACAATTCATGCAATCGTTTTGGCGTGCCAATGATGATCTCTGTTCCGTCAAAAATGTCATTACGTTGCTGGAGCTTGTTTCCCCTGTCGTGTGCAAGATCGACAGTCAGATCTAAAGGTCGACAGATCTTCTCAAGAATAGAATGCATTGCATGTGCTTTGTCATCGTTGGAGCAGACTACAATAGCGCGGGGAGAGCCTTCTCCGGCCTCCGTGATTTTTTGTACAAGAGAGCATATTATGCCCATGGTTTTTCCTGCACCCTCATGTCCTTCAAGCAACAAATTTTTTCCTGCTTTTAATCCATCCAGAATTTTTGATTGAAACGGATTCAAATCTGAGATTCCTTTGTCAGGAAGGATTTCCTGTAGCTCGATGCGTAGTTTTTCCAAACTCATTCGTTAAGTTTTTTATTCTCTTTATGTCGTGAATGATCTCTCGCGGTTTTTTTCTCAAGGTTCTTATTCAGAGCTTCTTCTAGATTCACACCCGTTTGGTTTGCAATACACATGACAACAAAGAGAACATCGGCCAACTCATCTCCTAAGTCTTTGTCCTTATCGGAATCCTTCTCACTTTGCTCTCCATATCTCCGTGACATGATTCGTGCTACTTCCCCAACCTCTTCCATCAGTATGGCTGTATTTGTCAGCTCGTTAAAGTATCGAACGCCATATTCTTTGATCCACTGATCGATCGTTGATTGTGCCTGATTGATAGTCATTTTATTTCAGTATTTCAGTATTTCAGTATTTTGAACATTTGAACATTTGAACATTTGAACATTTTTTACTCCCTATTTTTCGAATCCATAAGTATAGTAACAGGTCCGTCATTGGTTAAGGAAACCTTCATATCTGCCCCAAAAACACCTGATTCGATCTTGTCTCCGTATTGAACACTCAATTCACGAATAAAATAATTGTATAACGGAATCGCTTTTTCAGGTCTGGCGGCACGCATGTAGCTTGGACGATTTCCTTTTTTTGTTGAGGCGTGCAAAGTAAATTGACTGACCACCAAAAATCGTCCTTCTACATCTCGGATGGAGCAGTTCATTTTTTCCTCCTCATCGGAAAAAATACGCAGACCAATAAGCTTCTGGATAAGCCAATCAGCATCACTTTGATCATCCTCATGTTCGATTCCCAACAAGACCATCATACCTCTTTCGATGATACCATGGGTCTTTCCTTCAATGCAAACGGATGCTTGCGAAACACGTTGTACAACCACTCTCATCCGTAAATGTCTTTTCGGTGTACTTCGTTAGGATCTTCTTCCATCAATTGAAGGTAAGTTTGATAACGACTTTCAGGAATCGTTTCTTGTCCAACAGCATCTTTAACGGCACATTTTGGTTCGTTAAGATGCTGGCAGTTATGAAATTTACATTCGCCGATCAATGCCCTCATTTCGGGAAAATAATGCGATAAATGTTCTTTTTCCAAATCGATAATTCCGAACGCTCGGATTCCCGGAGTATCAATAACGTAACCACCGTTTGAAAGTTTATGCATTTCCGCAAATGTGGTAGTATGCTGACCTTGCAGATGAGCCTTGGATATTTCTCCTGTTCGTAAATCCATTGTAGGATCTAACGCATTAACCAAGGTACTCTTGCCCACACCGCTGTGTCCGGAGATCATTACCTGTTTTCCTGAAATCTCGTCTCGTAGCCAGTCGATATTAATTCCGTTTTCTGCAGATATTCGTTGACATGGATAGCCTATCGATTCGTAAATACTCTGAACGTTATCTAGCTCTTTTAATTCTTTTGATCCGTAAATATCGACCTTGTTAAAAAGAATGGTTACAGGTATCCTGAAGGATTCAGCAGCTACAAGAAAACGATCAATGAAAGCCAAATGAGTAAAAGGAGAGTGTAATGTCACCATCAGATAAGCCCGATCGACATTCGCAGCCAAAATCTGCATTTGTTTACTCAGATTGGTTGATTTGCGAACGATGTAATTTGTGCGTTCTTCAAAATCTGAGATTGTTCGTTTTCCTTCCTCATCTGTTTCATCATCCACAATTACACGATCTCCTACGGCAATAGGATTGGTAGTACTCAGTCCGGAAAGCCTCAATTTGCCTCTAATCCTACATGAAACAACAGTTCCGTCCGATAATTCAACGGTGTACCATTTTCCTGTAGATTTTAAAACTATTCCTTTTTGAGGCATATGTGCAAAGATAGGACTCTGAAACAAAGTTCGTGATCACTCATTCAATCCTTTTCCCGAAAGTATGGCGGTCCGACATTTTTCAATCCTTGACTGGCGGGTAGCAGCCTGCTTAGCCTGACCGAAATGCAAAAGATAAGCTCTTCTTCGTCCTGGGGTTAATTTGTTGAAAGCTTCTTTCAACACCGGATCGTCGTCCATGCTCTTTTGAAATTCTACAGGAATAGGGTATTCATCTGGTTTTTTGAATTGGATTTGCGCTCCCCGTTTTTCTAATTCAATAGCGTCATAAATGAAGGTTTTGATATGATCTTTATTCAGTAGTACCTCTTCTGACGATCTGAATTTGAATTGTTTGACTGCTTGTGAATTTTCACCTGGACGAACCAATAATTTTACAGGGTCACTCAACAAGGATCCTTTGAAAAAACTTAATGAACAATACTCCTTGAATGCTCCCAACATAAGTACATTCTTTTTTTGGAAAGAATAACAAGGCATTCCCCATTTCATCTCTTCATTCAAGTTGGAAGAATCCAGAATTATTTCTCTCAACAGTTCTAGTTCTTTTTTCCATGTATGTACCTTACATTGTGGTGTATCAAAGAGTTTGCATCTGCCACATCCTGACGAGAAATATGTTTGAATGTCTTTAGTCATAAGATGAGATCAAATTTAAACATTCTTCTGAACCCAACCCAAGTGTTTGATACCCCCCTTTCCTTTCAGATTTATTATATTCGCATTCAAATAAAAGCAAAGATGTCAATTGAGGTTAAACACCTTGTAAAATTCTACGGAAATCAAGCAGCTGTCAATGATATTTCTTTTTCCATTGCCAAAGGTGAAATATTAGGATTTCTGGGGCCGAATGGTGCGGGTAAGTCCACTACAATGAAGATAATTACGGGATTTATTCCGGCATCCTTAGGTGAGGTCAAGGTTTGTGGTCGCCAAGTGAGTGTTGACTCTCTCGATACCCGACAATTGATAGGCTACCTTCCTGAACATAATCCTTTGTACCTAGACATGTATGTACGTGAATATTTGGAATTTGTCGGAAAGATTTACAAGATCAAAAACCTCAGAGATCGTGTCGAGGAAATGATAAAGGCGGTTGGTTTGGAAATCGAGCAGAATAAAAAGATTGGCGCTCTTTCCAAAGGATACCGTCAGCGGGTTGGATTGGCTGCTGCTATTATTCACGATCCGCAGGTTCTTATTTTGGATGAACCAACTTCAGGTCTTGATCCCAATCAGCTGGTAGAAATTCGTGAGCTCATCAAACATATTGGTCGTTCGAAAACTGTCATGTTGTCTACGCACATTATGCAGGAGGTTGAAGCGATCTGTGACAGGGTGGTGATCATTAATAAAGGACAAATAGTTGCAGACGATACAGCATCTCAGCTACAAGTTAACTATTCCCTCCAAACGGTATATGCAGAATTTGAAGGTGCCATTTCCATAAAGCAGTTAAGGAGTATTCCACATGTAAATAAAGTACAAGAAGTTAAGAACGGTTGGTTGCTAGAATCCATCGAAAATGTCGATTTACGCAAAGAAATTGCAAAGTTCGCACAGCAGAATGGAATTCTTGTTTTGACCCTGAAAACCGAAGCGAAAACCTTGGAAGAAGTGTTTAAAGAATTAACTAAATCCTAATGCCCACAAACTTTATTGAAGAATTGAAATGGCGCGGCATGGTTCACGACATCATGCCCGGAACTGAAGAAGCCCTTCAAAAACAAGTTTCATCCGGATATATCGGCTTTGATCCTACGGCGGACTCCCTGCATGTAGGACACTTGGTTCAAATTATGACATTGGTGCATTTTCAAAGAGCCGGACATAAACCATATGCACTCGTGGGCGGTGCCACGGGAATGGTGGGTGATCCCTCAGGAAAATCTCAAGAACGAAATCTACTCGACACAGAAACATTGAATCGCAATGTAGCTCGTGTCAAAGCCCAGCTGGAAAAATTCCTCAACTTCAATTGCGGGGATAATTCAGCCGAAATGGTGAACAATTACGATTGGTTCAGGGACATGAGCTTTTTGGATTTTATCCGTGACGTAGGCAAACACATCAGTGTGAATTACATGATGGCGAAAGACTCAGTGAAAAAAAGGCTCGAAACAGGCATGTCATTTACAGAGTTTTCCTACCAATTGGTGCAAGGTTATGATTTCTACTACCTCAATAAACATAAAAACTGCATCGTTCAATTGGGTGGTTCTGATCAGTGGGGAAATATTGTGACAGGAACAGAACTCATTCGACGTAACTCGGGTGGAGAGGCATATGCTGTTACCACACCATTGATCAAGAAAGCTGATGGCACCAAATTCGGAAAAACAGAAAGTGGCAGCGTTTGGCTCGATCCGGAGAAAACAACTCCTTATGAGTTCTATCAGTTCTGGCTTAATGCCAGTGATGCCGATGCTGGAAATTATATTCGCATCTTTACCTTGAAATCAAGAGAAGAGATTGAAAGTCTGGAAACTGAGCATGCTGAAGCACCACATTTGCGGGTTCTTCAAAAAGCCATCGCAGAAGATATCACAGACCGTGTCCATGGAGCAGATGCCTTGAGAACAGCCATCGCTGCATCCAACATCCTTTTTGGAAAGTCAACTTCGGATGATTTACGTTCACTCAGCGAGAAGGATTTCTTAGCTATTTTTGATGGTGTACCTCAGTTTACACTCTCAAGAGAAGAATTTGGCGGATCAATATCCATTGTAGATGCACTTGCCGGTAAAACAGGTTTTCTATCCTCAAATGGAGAAGCACGACGCGAGCTGAAAGCGAATGCGATTTCGGTCAACAAAGAAAAAGTAGGAGAAGAATTCATCATCACTCCTAACAATCTAATCAATGAAAAATACATACTGTTAGGTAAAGGCAAGAAGAACAATTACATTTTGATTATCGCGTAGGAGTGTTTTCGAAAGGTAGCTGATATACATTTTGAGATTTTTTTGTAATTTGCTGATTCAAAATAAACTACCATGTTCAAAAAGATCTTATTTCTGATTGCTTTAAGTTTTTCTTTTCTAGGCTTTTCTCAACCTACCTGGTCATCCGATGTGGCCAAGATCATGTACGGGAATTGTACCTCTTGTCACCGAACGGGCGGTATAGCACCTTTTGCATTGGAAACGTATGAAGAGGTAAGCAACATGGCGGGTTGGTTGCAACAAGCCATGGATGACAGGAGCATGCCACCTTGGATGCCGGAACCAAATTACAAGTCTTTTGTACATCAGCGAGTAATGGATCCTGCAGACATTACCACCTTTCAACAGTGGGTTGCCGCCGGTATGCCGTCTGGCAATTTGAATTATGCGCCACCATTACCTGTATATTCTAATGGTACACAACTTGGTACACCAAACATTTCTCTAACCATCCCAACTTATACAGTCACTTCATCAAGTGATGTTTACCGTAATTTTGAGCTTGCTGTAGGTAATTCAACAGCTACATATGCAACGGCTATCGAGATTCTGCCTGGCAATCCTGAAATTGTTCATCATGTTCTTGTTTTTCAAGATTCAACAAACAATACGATAAGTACTGGTGGTGCCGGTGGTACTGGTTCGGCGGCCTCCCAATTACTCTATGGTTATGTACCGGGGGCATCACCCTACTATACTCCTGTTGGAACAGGTTTCAGGCTTGCACCAAATACCA
>JAJTDX010000078.1 GCA_021298235.1 Cryomorphaceae bacterium
TTTTGTCGTCCAGAGAAAGTCCGGGATCCAATAAATTCTTAAGCTTTGGGTTCGGCTGGAGAATGCCGTTTTTTTCTTTCAACGCATTCGGTGGGAGCTTCGCCATAAGGAGCGAATCAAAAAATGCATTCTCATTTTCGTACAGTGCAAGGTCTTTATCCGAACCGCGCTTCGCGAGTAAAAGCTTGTTCAATTTCCAGATTGCCACCTTATTCGCTGCTTCGGAGAGTATTCCTTTCGAAGATTTGGCGATCTCCTCCTTGCGGATAATGAGTAGCTCCGGCTGATTTATGATAATCGTTTCCAACGAGTCATAGTTGGGTTGCTTGTTTGCCAGATAAACTCCCGGACCTTTGTAATCAAAATAGCGGCCGATTTCCAGCTCGAGGATTGGACTTTTTTTAACAACGTGAAAAAGGTAAGCCCGTTCCTCTGCGGTAAGTCCTTCATTTACCTGTCCAGAGGCGAGAGTTGAAAAATGAAAAAGTGCGGCTAAGAAAAGTACGTTTCTAATCATGCGAAATTTTGTCTCGTAACGTGCGTATGAGTCAAAGGTAACATCAAAAATGAAAGCGAACTTAGGGTAAAAAAAAAACCGCTCACAGGGAGCGGTTGAAATGTTATTCTTTCACGAATTTTAGTGGGCTGCCTATTTGGTCTGAAGTTATCAGATATGTCCCTTGAGGAAGAGATGAAATATCAATTACTTGATCTATGGACTCTGCTTTAAAAGAGAAGAACACTCTTCCAGACAAATCACTTACGTAAATTGTAGCATTCTGTTCGATAGACGAAAGGGTTATGTTTTCGCTCGCAGGATTCGGATGAATAAAAATATTTTCATCAGTTAAGGATTCCAGGCTTGCTGTGATTGTTGGCTGAACAGAGGATAGCACAGCCGTTTGTGTGGCTAGAGGTGTGGACGACGAGGCCTGACTGATCGTTACGAATGAATGTGTAAACAGGGGCAGGTTATCATTTGTTAGGTCATAGTACTCGTATTGTGTTCGAACGAAGATCACATCAATAGGAACAATAAAAGAAACCTGAGTGAACACCGTATCTACAATTTTGTATCGGATGACATTGCTGAAAGTATTTCCCGAAGGAAGAAGTAATGTGCCTTGTCCATCGATTGTAGCGTAAGACGTCCCTGTACACGTCGGATTCTGCGCCATGCCATTGAAATCAAACTGTAATGAACCGGCAAAATTATCCGTCAAAGTCGACCCATAACTGAACGGATAGGAAACTGTTTTTTGTTCATCCGTTTCAAAGGTAGCAATCACCAGACCGAAGGATGGTTCTTCAAAAATAAATCCTTGAGATACACGCTCAGCTACAGTCGAATTGTAAAAGTTGGTCAACGATCCCTGAATACTGAATCCCTTGGTAGAGGTTGGATACTGAGCACTGTACGGACTTGTCGCTGGATCAACGATTTCTACCGTTCTGTTCGAATTGATTCCGACGACATTGGAATAGTCCCAGGTTACATTGTTTCCTGTTACAGACTCAAGCGGATCGGTCAATGAATCGCACAGGTACATGTTTTTAAGGTTACCGATGGATGGTTCGTTGGACTGTTCCATGGTAACTGTTTGAGCAAATAGTGAGCCCGAGTAGAGCGATGCAAGTAAAAGTAGATTTTTCATTTATTGGTAATTGTTATGTATTTCAACTTTTTAACGAATTCAATCTCGATTGGGTTGGTTGGCAAAAAACAATGGATCGTGAGTTCAAACCTAACCATTATTTTTACTTTTACCAATCTCTATTGAATCATTAAAGATAACATATCCCATGAACTACAAGAGCCTTTTTAGGAAGAAAAGCATCCACGATATACAGCAGCAACTCAAAGAACAAGGGGATGCGGATCTGCATGGATCACTGGGTAAACATTTAGGAGTACGCGATCTGGCGGCTTTTGGAATTGCAGCGATCATTGGAGCAGGAATCTTTAGTACGATTGGAAAAGCGAGCTTTGACGGGGGACCTGCGGTAATCTTTTTGTTCCTATTTACTGCCGTTGCGTGTGGTTTTGCGGCTTTCGCGTATGCGGAGTTTGCCTCGATGGTGCCAGTTTCGGGAAGTGCGTACACCTATTCCTATGTGGCTTTCGGTGAGCTCATTGCCTGGATTATTGGTTGGGCGCTGATCATGGAATATGCCATCGGAAATATTACGGTGGCTATTTCCTGGAGTGATTATTTCACCGGATTGCTAGAGCATGGCTTGCATTTGCATGTTCCGCAATGGATGCAGATGGACTATTTTACAGCTTACAACGGACACAATGAGGTTCTGAATTTACTTGAAAGCGGCAAGACGCTGGGTCAATTGGATGCGAATCTGCAGGCTTCCTACACTGCTTGGACCACCGCACCAACGATTGGTTCTTTTCACCTTGTTGCAGATTTACCTGCTTTGATGATCATTATTTTGATTACCGCATTGGTTTACAAAGGGATGAAAGAATCGCGCAATGCAAGTAACCTGATGGTGGTTGTGAAGCTCGCGATTATTTTACTTGTGATTGCTGTCGGTATATTTTACGTAGATACCGAGAACTGGAATCCGTTTGCACCGAATGGTGTTTCTGGAATTCTGAAGGGCGTTTCGGCGGTCTTCTTTGCCTATATCGGTTTTGATGCAATCTCTACCACGGCTGAGGAATGTAAGGATCCACAGCGTGATTTGCCGCGTGGAATGATGTGGGCGATCATTATTTGTACGGTTTTGTACATCATTATTGCGCTGGTTCTCACAGGGATGGTGCATTATTCCGAGCTCAACGTGGGGGATCCACTGGCGTATGTCTTTGAGAAGCTCGACCTAAAATGGATGTCGGGAATTATTGCGGTCAGTGCAGTGGTTGCCATGGCGAGCGTCTTGCTGGTGTTCCAGATGGGACAACCACGCATCTGGATGAGTATGAGTCGCGATGGATTGCTGCCAAAACGCTTTTCGAAAATTCATCCCAAGTTTAAAACGCCATCTTTTTCAACGATCGTGGTAGGTTTTGTCGTGGCTGTACCAGCACTTTTCATGAATTTAACGATGGTGACCGATCTGTGCAGTATAGGGACGCTGTTTGCCTTTGTCGTAGTGTGTGGGGGAGTGCTTATTCTTCAGAATAGAACAGATATCCCACGTGGTAAATTCAAAACACCTTACATCAACGGAAAATGGATCATGCCGGTATTGGTGGTGCTCACGATCGTACTTTCCTTCACGCTGAATAAACAAGCAACCATGCATTTCCTCACCAACGAGAAAGAGTTGATCGCTCCGGCGGATATGCTGACCTCCTTACCTAATTCAAAGGTGAAAGAGCTCAAGGCGAATGTGCAACAAAGCGACTCTGCAGGATTGACCAAAGCAGGCGGAGATTTAGAAGCCTATTTATCAGAGCTGGACGAAGCGCAGTATGTGCAACATTTACAACAGGCCCATTTGAAAGAGGAACAAATGTATGAATCCGGATTTAGCTTGTTCAAGCACAAGATCCCAACCTACATTTTCTTCCTGGTGACCTTGTTGTTGACCTATTTCTCGATCGTTCACAACCTATCACTCATCCCAATGCTAGGCTTGATCAGCTGTTTGTATATGATGAGTGAGTTGAGCTTATCCAATTGGATCGGCTTCGGTGTATGGCTCTTAATCGGCTTGCTGATCTACCTTGGCTATAGCCGGAAGCATAGTCGATTGAATGTGGTAGGGTAGAACTGTTAGTTTAATGGAATTATACGCTATAAAATTTCCCAAAGCATACCGAATATGGTTGTATAAGCGCAATTTTAAATCGGGTATAAGCTAGTTAAGTGTAATTAAAATAAATAATATGAGTACAAACCTATTCAATCTTCAAATAAGACAAACAGCCATTAACTTTATTGAACTTAAATCAAATAGGATTTTCTTTGCTCCTATTTACCAAAGAAGATATAGTTGGACAGAATCTGAAATTTCTACATTTTTCCATGATATTATAATTTCTGGTAGTGAATACAACTTTTTCGGAATAGTAATACTTAAAAATGTCACTACAGGAAGAGGTCAAACTGTTTCTAAATTTGAGGTAATTGATGGACAACAAAGATTCACTTCATTTTTCCTTTTGATTAAGGCAATAGAATTGACAACTGCTAAAAAAATGACAAGTAAGGATAAAACAAAAGCAGAAAGTTTGATAAAAAAAACAAATGAGTTACTATTTACAGACAATAACAACTCCTATACGCCCACATTAAAAGATCAAGATGACTACTTTGAAATTGTCAAATTAAATTATCAAGCAAATAAGACAGAAGATTTAATTAATAGAAAATCTTCAAAATCTAATTTCTTTTTTTCATTAAAATATTTCATGGAACAGTTAAAAGATTTTAAAATTTCTGAACTAAGGACAAAACTTGAGTATTTATTAGCCGATCAATACTTCATTGAGGTTATTACAAAAGATATAAGCAATGTATACGAACTTTTTAAATCATTAAATGCAAAAGGCCTCGAATTAGCTTTAGAGGACCTATTAAAAAATGAACTCTATAATGGCTTAAAAAAAGCTAGAACTCCAGAAAAAGATGTTGCATTAACTATTGAAAAATGGGATAACGCTATTGATCAAATAAGAAATATACCATCGTTTTCAATCGAAAAGTTTTTATATTATTATATTAATTCTCGTAAAGATTTAATTGAAATTAAAGATCATATACCTGAATTAAAAAATCAAAAAGATTATTCTCCAATACCTCAAAAGCTTCTTTTCAAAGCATATGAAGCGATAATTAATAATGTTTCAGCTCCCTTTGATTTAACTGAAGATTTTAATAAAATTA
The DNA here is from genome assembly GCA_021298235.1 of Cryomorphaceae bacterium. The sequence continues at coordinate 4,851 of JAJTDX010000078.1, forward strand.
TACCAACAATAAAACAGGTATTAAATCCTGAAAACAACCTTGAAAACGAGGAATTTTATTCATATTCATTATTAAATGCCTTAGGTGTAACTAAAGGCATATCAAGTATAATTGCGGCTAAAGTAAATCTTAAGCGAACTGAATACCTAAGTGTACTGAAAGGTATTGAATTGACCTGCTTAAGACACAATTTTAGTGGTAAAGACCAGAAAGCGCTTGAGGATGTATTTACAAGGGCTATTCGCGAGATTCATTTGAAAAATTTAACTTCAATTAAGAACGAATTAAAAAATTCTGATGCTTGGAAAAATTCTCAAAATATAAAAAGTGGTTTTGTAAATAGAGGCAAAATAAGTAATAAACTATCAAAGCATATTCTATTAAGGATACATATTGACGAATTTCTAAAGGAAGTTTCTTCTAATTGGGATTATGATCAAATCCAATTAGAACATGTTATGCCCGTTTCTCCGAATAAATCAGGCACTTACATCAAGCTAAAAGATGAAAATAAAGATAATTATGAATTATATTGTGGAATGATTGGGAACCATATTTTATTGTCTGCAAAACTTAACAATAAACTTAAAAACGCTGATTTTAAATCAAAAAAGACTGGATTTAAAAACAAGCATGGTAAAATTATATCGGGATACAAAGATAAGACTTTTAAATGTTCAAGTTTTATTCAAAAAAAAACAAAATGGCTATATGAAGACATACAGAAACGCCAAGATGAACTTGCCGAATTATTGTTAAAATTAGATTTTTAACTACACTTAACAGCGCACAGCCGCCATTAAAACGGCGGCTGTACGCAATCCGTTATGGGCAAGTTATCTTACTGGGGCTTAAATAAAACATGTAATAACAATGAAACATAAAATTACTCTTACTAATACAAACTTTCGAAAATGCTTTGACAGGAAAGTGAATTTAAATCAGTGATAGTATCTAATGTCAAATATTCAAATTCAAAAGATTGTCCTAATTTGCTGCTTAATTGGATGTATGGCCCTTCCGAGGCAATTTTCTCAATTCCAATTTCTAAGGCATACTCAAATCAAATTGATGAATTTGATGCTATTAAATTAGCAAAAGATTTTGATGAGCCTTTTAATGGTCCATTCAGAAAAATTGATGTTAGATTCAAAGGTAGGTTTAATTCAAATGAATCTAGTATGACATTTGAAATTGAATTGAAATGATTATTTGCAACTGAATATGAATATTTCAGCTCAAACAAAGCAAATAAAATCAGTTTTCTTAGAATTTCCAAACAAACGGAACTTAGTTGAAGAGCGCTATTACTCTTAGCTTAGGAGCGCCAACTGATTTAAAAAAACAAACTGAAATTGAATTGCTTTTGAGATTGATTTTGCTTTAAAATAATAGATTTGATTTCACTGCCCTTTTTTAACTATAAAGTAGTGTTTGCAATGGAAAGTGTTTATATAACCAACCTATAACAGCGCGCACCAAAAATTTGGGTATTCTGCTTAATTGAAACATTGTCGACTTTTGTTACATTCGTGCTGCTTAAAACATCTCGTTCACCCAATCCCAAACTTCTGGTTGCGCGCAAAACGTTATGTGTGATTAAGCATACCCAAAAACTCCCAAAATATTTTGACATAATACCAATATTTGGTATGTTTACAAAAATTGCAAATCATGAGTAAGAACACATCCATTACTTTGGGTAGTTATTTTGATCAATTTATTCAAAGTATTTTAAGAGAAGGGCGATATAAAAACGCAAGTGAAGTTGTACGTGCAGGATTAAGATTGCTTGAAGAAGAGGAACAGAAAATAATTGCTTTGCGTCATGCCATTGACGAAGGCATTAACAGTGGTTTAGCTGAAGATTTTGATCCTGAAGAGCATTTGAAATCATTAAAGGCGAAAAGAAAATAAATGGCGCAGTTTAAATTAACAAACAATGCCGTTAAGGATCTATCTGATATTTGGAATTACACCTTTGATGCCTGGTCTGAAAGTCAAGCAGACAAATATTACAAGTTAATTCTCGATGCATGCGCAGCAATCGCCAAGAAGCCACAGCAAGGAAAGGTGTACGAAGAAATTTACCCGGACTTGAAGGGTAAAAAAGCCTCAAAGCACATCATTTTCTATCGGATAATGGAAGATAAATCAATTGAGATTACTAGAATCCTACACGAACGAATGGATTTGAAGAATAAATTAACTCCATTGCTTCCTTCGGAGGTGAAATAATAAACCCCACATAACAGCAAACAAGCGCCAGTCCAGATATTACTTCGGAACAACAAATAGTTTATAAAATATAAGTTTTATGTTCGGCTTTGCTTCGCTGAAGCTACGCGAAAGCAAGAATAACGATTTTAAGAAAAGAGGGCCGAGTGCCTAGCGGTGGGTTAGTGGTGTATCTGTACATCACTGACAAGTGTTGTGAGAAGACAAAGCATTTCCTTTACCGGGCCAAATGATGAATGCTTGAAAGTCAAATTGAAAGCAAAGAATATTCTAGCAAGAGTGAATTGGTTAATGATTTAATTCGTCAGGCAAGAAATCAGAAACAGCAAATTGACCTAATTCGGTTAAAGTTAGACCGAGCTGAAAAGTCTGGATTTACAACTGATTCCAAATCTGAGATTTTAGATCAATCGATAAAGTTGCTTAAAGGCTAATACAAATTGAGTAAAATCATCGCCCTAAACCCCTTTGTCTCATCAGGTCTTTTGACTAACTTTGCACGCTTAATTTTCTAAAGAATGTTTGAAAATCTCACCGAAAAGTTCGAAAGAGCGTTTAAAGTACTGAAAGGTCAGGGCCAGATCACCGAGATCAACGTAGCAGAAACCTTGAAAGAGGTGCGCCGTGCCTTGCTGGATGCCGATGTGAATTTCAAGACGGCTAAGGATTTTACAACCATTGTGAAGGAAAAAGCACTGGGTAGAAATGTGCTTACGGCTGTTTCTCCGGGCCAGTTGATGATTAAAATCTGTCATGAGGAGCTTGTAGAACTCATGGGAGGAAACGAGTCCGAGATCAACATCAAAGGCAATCCGGGAATCATCCTGATGTCCGGACTTCAAGGTTCGGGTAAAACAACCTTTACCGGAAAATTAGGAAGTTACCTCAAAACTAAGAAAGGCAAGAAAGTATTGTTGGTTGCCTGTGACGTGTACCGTCCTGCAGCGATCGATCAGTTGCACGTACTCGGTGAGCAGCTGGAAATTGAAGTGTTCTCCAATAAGGAGGATAAAGATCCAGTGCGTATTGCACAGTCAGCACTTCAATATGCGCGCAGCAAAGGATTCAATGTGGTCATCGTCGATACGGCAGGTCGTTTGGCGGTTGATGAGCAAATGATGGATGAGATCGCGCGTGTAAAAGAAGCGATCCAACCGACAGAAACCTTGTTCGTGGTAGATTCCATGACGGGTCAGGATGCCGTGAACACAGCGAAAGCCTTCAATGATCGCATCAATTTTGACGGAGTAGTACTCACGAAACTCGATGGTGATACCCGCGGTGGTGCGGCGCTTTCGATCAAAGCGGTGGTGGACAAACCGATCAAATTCGTTGGAACAGGGGAGAAGATGGACGCCTTGGATGTTTTCTATCCGCAACGTATGGCCGATCGGATCCTCGGAATGGGAGACGTGGTGTCACTCGTAGAACGTGCGCAGGAGCAATTCAACGAAGAAGAAGCACGTAAACTTCAGAAACGCATCCAGAAAGATCAGTTCGATTTCAACGATTTCTTGGGTCAGTTGCAACAGATCAAGAAAATGGGGAACGTCAAAGACCTCATGGGTATGATTCCCGGAATGGGAAAAGCCATGAAGGATGTCGATATTCAGGACGATGCGTTCAAGCACATAGAAGCGATCATTCTTTCTATGACTCCACAGGAAAGATCGAACCCCGGAATAATCAATGGACACCGAAAAAACCGAATAGCCAAAGGAAGCGGAACTAACCTTCAGGAAGTGAACAAGCTCATGAAACAATTCGAGGATACGAAAAAAATGATGAAGCTTATGAGCAATCCGAAGAACATGATGAGCATGATGAAGCAAATGAAAGGAATGGGCGGGATGCCCGGAATGTAATTATCCTGCCGTTTCTTGCTCGAAGATGCGTTTGATCAACATCATCATACTTTTTTCCAATATATCCGGGGCTTTATCTGCACTTTGAACTTTCTTCATCTCATGTAGAAGTTGCCTCACATCCTCTTTAGTTAGCTGGAATTCATGCAAATGAACAATGATTTTTTCGATCTGCCGGTAGTCGTTGTCATCGTCGAATTCCCGATGAATTCTTTTGTAAAGCTCAGGTTCACATGTGGCAAGAATAGCTTCTTTCTCCTGCTCCGTTTCAGAAAGATCTGCATGTGCGGCATAGAGCAAGAGGTACACGTTGAATTCCTCAAAGGTCCAATGTGGAGTTAGGTGTTGTTTCATACACTCATTTTTTCCGAAATTACCACCGAACGGCGTTTTGAAAAATGAGTATTATTCTTTGAAATGAAAGGTTTTTGCTTCGTTTCCGTCCCAGGACTTCAGAGCGACGTGGTCAGGTCCAATTTCAAGAAAAGTACTGTAATTAAGCCAGTCGCCTAGGTTTATATAGCGTGAATTCTGTCCGACAGGTATATCAATTGGTAAATGTCGGTGACCGAAAATGAATAAGTCAACCTGCTTTTTCTTTAATTCCTCCTCGCAAAAGAGATAGAGCCACTCGTTTTCTTTTCCGTGGAATTTTTCATCTTTCATACCGGTTGCAGCACGACTTGTTTTAGATGATTTGTTAGCCAGCCAGATTCCGAAATTCGGATGAAGTCTAGCGAAAGCCCATTGACAAAATCTGTTTCTGAAGATCTTTTTAAGGAATTTGTATCCTTTATCACCCGGGCCCAAACCGACCCCATGTCCAATACCATGTCCAATAAATACTTTTTTACCGAAAAATTCACGTTCAATAGGATCACGGTAGAGCTCTACACCTAATTCTTGGGGCAAGTAATCAAAAATCCACATGTCGTGGTTGCCTGTAAACACATGAACCGGTATTCCTTTGTCTGTCAGCTCTGCGATCTTCCCCTGAAGTCTTACAAATCCTTTTGGAATGGCCTGTTTGTATTCGAACCAGAAATCAAAGATGTCACCAACAAGAAAAATCTCCGCTGCTTCAGGCTCAATGTGATTGAGCCAACGAACTATTTTTTTTTCACGCTCCAAACTTTCTTTATAATTCGGTACACCCAAATGAAAGTCAGAGGCGAAAAATATCTTTTTAGGCGCAGTCAAATCAGAAACCGAAGATTTGTTTTAATTCTGCTTCAAGAGCCTCTCCGCGCAGGTTTGTTTTAATGATTTTCCCTTCTTTATCGATAAGAACAGTGAAAGGAATGCCACGCACCTGATACATCTGTGGGACTTTACTCGACCAGTGTCCTAAGTCACTCACATGATTAGGCCAGCTAAGACCGTCTTTTTCAATGGCTGCCTGCCAAGATGCTCTGTCACGATCAAGCGAGACACTCATTACTGTGAATCCACTGTCTTTGTATTTCGCATATGTTTTGACCACATTCGGATTTTCTTTTCGACACGGACCACACCAGGATGCCCAGAAGTCTATCAGAACTACTTTTCCGCGTAAATCGGAGAGTTTCATCTTGGTTTTACCGTCGAGCATCAATTCTTCGAAGTCCGGGGCCTCTTTTCCGGGAGCAAGCAGGTTGGCAAACACCAATGACCGGTTTATACGGTTTTAACAGCATTCCACACACTGTTCTTGTGGACCGTGAAGGAAAAATTCTCGCTACCGGTTTGAGGGGAGAATCTTTGGAATCTGGCTCTGAAATGAATAATAGGCCGCCGTCATGGAATTGCTAATCTCTTCTTGTCTTGCGGGTTCCTTCTGGATCAATGCCATAGCGGAATCGCGTTTGAAATTCCACGCGGTCATCTGCTTGATGAAATCATTCATGTTTTTGCTTTCATCGGATCCTACGATATTACAGAATGCATAGATATTCGAGCCGTCCCCATAGATTTTAATGTCTGAGCTATCTCTCAAAATCAAGTTAACATGCGACCCACCAACGCGAAGAACGTAGTAGTCTGGATTGGGCAATGTTCCTTTAAGCACAAAATCTCCTTTTTTGCTCAATGGCGCTTTAAAAAAGTCTTTGTAGTTCGCTCCACCGAAAAATTGAGAAATAGAAATGGAATCCAGCTTTGAGTTGAAAACATTTCCGGAAATAGTCACTTTAATAGGTTTTTGTGCTGAACCTAGAAAGCTTACGATCAAAAAAGTAAAAAGTAAAATTCTCATTTGTTTAAATTAGTTGGGCATCAATTCTTTCAATTTTTGTTCCAAAGATTCTCCCCTCAAACCGGTAGCGAGAATTTTTCCTTCACGGTCCACAAGAACAGTGTGTGGAATGCTGTTAAAACCGTATAAACCGGTCATTGGTGTTTGCCAACCTTTAAAACCGTATAAACCGGTCATTGGTGTTTGCCAACCTTTGAGGTCGCTGACATGGTCGGGCCAGAGCAAGCCGTCAGTAGTAATGGCTTGTTTCCAGGCTGTAGCATTGTTATCCAAGGATACAGAAAATACGGTGAATCCTTTGTCTTTGTATTGTTTGTACAGCTTAACTACATTCGGACTTTCTCGTCTGCAAGGTCCACACCAGGAGGCCCAAAAATCAATTAAAACGATTTTTCCACGCAAGGCGGATAATTTTCTGATCTTTCCGCTAGGATCCTGCATGCTGATCTCAGGTGCCATTTGTGAAGAGGAAGAAGTTCCATTAATGCTAAGTTGGTACTCATTGTAGGCACTTTCAATTTGAAATGCCTGGTTTTCCATTGTTGAGGCGATCGGAGATCCTGCAAATCTCTTTTTGTAAGCTTCAGCAACCTTTTTCAGAAGTTCAAGATTCTTTGCATCCCAGTTTTCAAAACCTGTAGATGGAGTGGCCGAATTGACAAGCACAATGTTTACCGGGTTGTCAGCATCCTTATTCATCTGCTGGATGGCAAAATCATCGATAGGTTTTCTTAATTCCAGGTATTTTTTCATTAGCTGGTCTTCAGTGAGCTGACCTCTTTGGGCATTGAGTTGCATTTGTCCTTCAATGAAGGTTCCGAACAGTCTCAGATACCCATTCATGGGGCTTGTCCATTCAGGTCCACTTAGTTTGGGATTGGTGGCAAAGTCAGTTAAATTGGCATTCACCTTCACGTTTTCATTCGGCGAAAGGGTCATTGGCACCACTTTGTCCTGGGCTTGGCCGATACGGAGCTGGTAAATTCCCAATCCCGGAATATTGCCTTCCAACTCAAAATCGCCGGCACTGTTTGAGGTTGTCTCAGCAACTTTAATGGTGCCGTTCTGACTCATGGCTTCCAGAATAATTGTTGTTTCTGAAGCTCCTGCTACCGTACCTTTGATCGAGAAATTTGCAGGTTTGCTATTGTCATTTTCGTTGGATTCTCCGGAATCGCATGCGCTCAACAAAAACAAAAGGATATAGAACGGGAGGAGTCTTAGCATAACTTATTCTTCAAGTGCTTTTCGCATTAATACATTCGCTGCTTTAGGATCTGCTTTACCTTTAGAAACCTTCATCAGTTGGCCCATAAAAAATCCTGTAAGCTGTTTTTCTCCGTTGCGGTAACGGGCAACCTCGTTGGGATTCTCTTCCATCACTTGCTGAATGTACGTCATAATAGAATCTTCGCTCGAATCCTGCAATAAATTGAGGCGCTCAGCCAACTCCAATGGGCTCGATCCTGCTGACGTAAGTAATTCAGGGAACAACTTCTGGGAGGCAGCTGAATGAGAGATCTTACCCTGGTCAATGAGCTGAATAATCTCTGCTATTGAAATTGGTTTTAAAGGGAACTCATCGATGTCAACCCCAAATTCATTCAGATAGGACTTAACGTCTCCCATCAACCAATTGGCAGCAGATTTAAAATTCGATGTATGTTTGATAATATCTTCATAATACAGCGCTAATCCTTTTTGGTCTGTGATGTTGTAAGCGTCATATTCAGAAAGTCCTAAGTCCTTTGTGTACTTAACAAAAAGTTCTCTTGGAAGTGCAGGCATTTCGGCCTTGATCACAGAAATTTGCTGCTGATCTACCGTAATCGGCTGAAGGTCAGGTTCGGGAAAATAGCGGTAATCATTTGCAGCTTCTTTCGAACGCATGGATAGTGTAATTCCTTTAAGCGCATCAAAAGATCGGGTTTCCTGGCTCAGTGATTCTCCGTTTTCAAGCGCTGTAATTTGCCGTTCGATCTCAAACTCGATCGCCCGTTGGACATTTCTGATCGAGTTCATGTTTTTAACCTCGACTTTTGTCCCAAACTCAGGGGCACCTTTCAGTCTTACGGAGACGTTCGCATCGCATCGCAAAGAACCTTCTTCCATGTTGCCGTCGCAAATGTCAAGATAACGCACCAGCTTCCGAACTTCCGTTAAGTAGTTATATGCCTCTTGAGAAGAACGGATATCAGGTTCAGAAACTATTTCTAACAGGGGAACTCCAGCACGATTTAAGTCAACCAACGTGTCATAGAGGTCGACATCATGGATACTTTTGCCTGCATCTTCTTCCATGTGAATACGAGTGATTCCGATTCTTTTCTCTTCGCCATTCTCAAGTCGAATAAAAATTGCTCCTCCCACACAAATAGGAGTTTTATCCTGTGTGATCTGGTATCCCTTCGGAAGATCGGGGTAGAAGTAATTTTTCCGGGCAAAATATTGCTGTCCTGCGATTTCACTGCCACATGCCAACCCTAGACGGATCGCGAATTCAATCGTTTTTTTATTCATCATGGGCAAGGTGCCCGGGTGTCCCAATGTAAC
>JAJTDX010000079.1 GCA_021298235.1 Cryomorphaceae bacterium
GGTGGGAGAGTAAGTCGACGCCACTTTTCAAAAACGCCTTTCCATTAATGGGGAGGCGTTTTTCATTTTAGATTGTTTCCTCAAAAGGACAGTAAGTCCCTGCCTGAAGTAGCGATAGCGCAGATAGGGATGTCACTTTTAATCTTCATAACGCATGCGAAGAAGAGTTTTTAGATTTTTTGTTTTGTAGGTTTTCCTGGGTGAGTCAGTGTTTTCATGAATTTGGAATTTACTACCTTTGAATCTCAATTTCGAACCATGCCAAAAACCATATTATTCTTATCCGTATTCTTCATTACTCTGCAAAGTTATTCTCAGAACTGGCAGGCATTCACAGATTCTATTCCTACGCTTTCGTCTCCTAGAGTGTCCGATCTCAACGGAGACAATGTTCTAGATGTCATTATTGGCGGTGGAACTGATGGAGTGTACAGTAACAATGGAATCATGGCATACAATGGGCTGGATGGTTCACTCTTGTGGAAAAGAGCCGCGCGCAATGAAGTTTTTGGAAGTGCGATTTTTCAAGATATTACCGGCGATGCGATCAACGATGTATTTATTGTAGGAAGATCTGCTCAGCTTCTTGCGATCAATGGTTTGAATGGTCAGTTGATCTGGGATTATTTTCCATATGGCACCAATCCGGTCGATAGTGGTTTGTATAATTTTTACAACCCTCAATTCATTCATGATGTAGATGGTGATTCATATCCGGATATTTTGGTGACGAATGGAGGTGATCACGCTGCGCCTGCATGGGAGACAGATAGGCCTACGGGAAGGATGATGGTGATTAGTTCTTTATCTGGTGTTTTGTTGGCAGAGGCTCTGGTTCCGGATGGCGCTGAAACATATTGTTCTCCGATAGTAGCAGATATTCAGAATAATGGTATTCAATGGATTCTATTTGGTACTGGTGGTGAAAATTTAGGGGGACATTTTTATATGGCTCCTTTAGATGAGTTGATCAGTTCAAATACTTTAGAAAACAGCATTACTCTTGCTTCGGACAGTGAAAAAGGATTCATTGCTCCTGCATCTATTTATCGAAAAGAGGATGGTTCTTATGATATTTTTATTCATTCTTTTGGAGGAACCTTTTATAAAATAAAAGGACAAGGTGGAAGTTTGATGTGGAGTTATACCAAGCCAAGCACAGAGTCAAGTGCTGCACCGGTTATTGGCAATTTTACTGGTGATCTTACACCAGATGTAGCATTGAGCTTGTACAAAGGTATCGCACCATCGTACACTGATTTTTATCAGATCATTTTGGATGGATCAACGGGTGAACTCAAATTCATGGATAGCTTAGGAGTGATTCAGTACGCATCGGGCAATGCTGTAGACTTAAACAATGATGGCCGCGATGAAGTGTTGTTCTCTGTAACTTATGTCGAGGATGGGTACTTCAAGACGAGAATTGAGTCGTATGACCCAGTCAACAATACGCTCACCACATTAGATAATGCAAAAACTGGAGTCAATCTGGGCTCAACACCCTATGTCGGTGACATCGATCAGGATGGTCTCTTGGACTTGATTTATTCCGTAAAAAAAGATAGTATCGATCCCGTAGGTTGGAAAGGAATTTACGTTTACCATCACGAATTGAATTCCATTGTGCCAAATTCAGGAGTGGCTTGGGGTAGTTATATGGGAACAGCATATGATGGCGAATATCTTTTGGTTCCTGTGGATTGTGGTTTTGGTTCAGTAATCAGTGGCATAACCATATCTAATCCATCCTGCAATGGATTTTCTGATGGAATGATCGTCCCTGGCGTAATTGCCGGCTCAGATCCGTATACCTATCTATGGTCTACAGGAAGTACTGAAGCGGTGCTTCAAAATGTGTCTGCTGGGACCTATTGGGTGCAAATCACCAATGGTCAGGACTGTTACGAATATAGATCTGTTACTTTGAATGATCCATTTGTGATCACTTATGGGGGGATAGTTCCTCCGACATGCATCGGAGATACGAATGGCATGGCAACACTTAATTCTTCAGGATGTTATTGCATGTTTTCTACATGTACATTTCTGTGGGATAATGGGATAACTACGAAACCGAACAATCAGTTGCATGAAGGTTGGAACAGTGTGATAATCACGCATTCGAATGGGTGTGTGGTAGAAGATTCTGTTTTCATTCCGTCCCCTCTTCCTGTGATTGATTCTATAGAAGTATATGACGTAAGCGCTTGTTTTGGTGATGCTACTGGTTCAGCCATTGTTTTTACGAATCCCGGTGTTCAGCCAATAACTATTTTATGGTCAACGAATGAGGTAAATGACAGTATCTCCAATCTGACAGCTGGAGATTATTATGTCGTTGTTCAGGACAATCGACCATGCCGTGATTCTATCGCTTTCACCATAACTCAACCTGAAGAACTTGTTTTTTCAGCTTCGGCAACGAATGTTTCTTGTAATGGAATTTCGGACGGTGAAATAACGTTTAATTCAACAGGTGGAACTGTTCCATACACTTATTTTGTAAATTCAAATAGTAGTGCGCAGTCAAATGTAACTGATCTCGGTCCTGGGAATTACACCATTCATGTCGAGGATATGAACGGGTGTACTACAATTCCGGATAACATTGTGATCACTGAGCCGACGGTGCTTTCAGCCGAAGTTTCTGTGCTTTCGAATGCATCCGGGTTAACATCATTAGACGGGATGGCTCTATGCGCAGTTTCGGGAGGAACATCGCCCTACACGATAACTTGGAATGATTCAAATTCGCAACCGGGAACAACTGCTGTATATTTGAATCCTGGATGGTACACTGCTAGTGTGGTAGACGCCAACGGATGTCTCTTTGAGGATTCAGTTTACATTGGTGTATTGGAAGTAGATGAGTTAACTCAGAGTCAACAATTATTTTATCCCAATCCCTCAAATGGTGAAATTCAATTTATGGGAGAATTTGAATCTGTGAGTATCTTCGATGCAAAAGGATCACTGGTATGGAAAGAGAATGCTCCACTAGGTAAGCGATACTTGGATATGGCAAATGGTGTTTACATGGTTGAGCTTACATCCAATGAGGAAGTCAGAAATATTCGCTTGATTCTTTCCCGATAGATTACTTAATCTGCACGCCTCTTGAAGAATATAGTCCTGCCGATTGATTTTTACTTTTATCCAGACTAAAAGCGAAGGTACTTCCAATGCCAACGGTGCTTCTCACGGATATTGTTTGTCCGTGTGATTCAATGATGTGTCTGCAGATTGCCAAGCCCAGACCCGATCCACCCTCGTTTCTATTTCGACTTTTTTCCACTCTGTAAAAGCGCTCGAAAAGTCTTGGAAGATGTTTTTCATCAATTCCCGGTCCGTCATCAGATACTTCAACGGTGATGATATCATCCACGACAAAAAGACGTATCGTCGTATTCCCACCTTCATTCCCGTAGAAGATTGAGTTAGTGATCAGATTAGTCAAGACCTGTCCTATTTTTAATCGGTCTCCATCCGCGAAGAGGTTTCCATAATCTTTGGCAAAACCAAGTTTAATCTTTCTTTCGGATGCCCTTAACTCAAGAGATTCAAATACTTCTCTAATGAGTTCTATGATATCAAATGCGCGAATTTGCATTTGAAGTGCATCTACCTCCAATTTTGTGATCTCATCCAAATCCTCCAAAATGTTTGTCATTCGTTCTGCAGATTTAGATGCGCGTTCCAGAAAATTTCGATTTACTGTTTCATCTTCAAGGCCGCCATCCAAAAGTGTGAGTATATAACCCTGTATCGAAAAAACAGGTGTTTTGAGTTCGTGCGCCAGGTTGCCTAGAAATTCTCTACGGAATTCTTCTTGTTCTTTAAGCTTTTCAATTTCCTTGTTTCGTTCTTCCGTCCATTCTTGTGTTTCTTTCTCAGCTTGTGCAATCACGTCATCCGTAATTCGGAACTGTAGATCATTTTCCTTGGTAATTTTCCCTTTTCGGATGGAACGATACAGCACCTTAAGACGGTCATTAATGAAACGTTGGATAAAAAAATAAAAAACACCGAATGAAATCAATCCGGTTGCAAATGGCAATCCTATAAGTACCCAAAAAGGAAAATTCATTACCTGAAGATCGATAATGAATGTAATTAGTAAGGTCAACAAGAAAATGATGGCGCTGCCACCAAATACTAGGTGAATAGGTTTAATGTTCTTCACGATTCGCTGAAGGTATATCCGACGCCTTTTATAGTGCGAATATAGTCATCTCCCAGCTTTTCTCTTAATTTTCTGATATGAACATCAATTGTTCGTTCGCCCACTACCGTATCATTTCCCCAAACAATGGTCAGTATCTGTTCTCTCGAATATACTTTTCCCGGTCTGCTAGCTAGTAATTCAAGCAATTCAAACTCCTTTTTGGGCAGCAACATACTTTGCCCTTTGATTTCTACCATGAACTTTTCCCTGTCAATTTTAATACTGATTACAGGATTTTCAACGATAGAACTTGACGAACGCACCAATCTTCGCAGCAGTGATTCTACTTTACTAATGAGAAGTCGAGGTCTGACCGGCTTTGTAATGTAATCATCGGCACCTGCTTCAAAACCAGCAATCTGTGAATAATCTTCGGCTCTGGAGGTTAAAAATGCAATAATTGGTTGGGTAATGTTTAGGTCTTTTCGGATCACTTGACAGGCTTCAATCCCATCCATTTTTGGCATCATAACATCCATAAGAATGAGCGAGGGATGTATTTGTTGGACTAATTTTATAGCTTCTTCACCATTCAATGCGGTAAACACCTTGTATCCCTCCTTCTTCAAGTTGTATGAAAGAAAGTTCAAGATGTCTTGCTCATCATCCACCAGTAAAATAGTATGTCCTTTTAGTGTATCCATTCTAGTTGAAAAATGGGGCAGCTTATGAAGCTGCCCCTTAGATATATTAGTTCTTAATGATAAGCTTACGTGTGAGTTTTCCGCTTGCTGTCTCAAGATTGATGAAATAAATTCCATTGGCAAAACTGCCGGATGATATTTCGAGATGGTTATTTCCATCTAGAAGTGTTACTTCATTCTTTAATACAACTTGTCCAAATTGATTCGTGAGGATTAAATTTGCTTCTTGTGCTGTGGAGGAAACAAACGTTAAATTCACTTTTTCTCCAGCTGGATTTGGGTAAAGTTCAACTTGATTCAATCCGCTTAGTTCCTCGAGACTCACGTTGATAAGTACTGTCAATGTTGCTTCATCAGAGCAGTTGCCATTGATCGCAGTTAGGATAACAGTGTATGAGCCATTTGCTGCGTAAGCATGCGTTGGATTGGCAGCTGAAGAATTGGTTGCGTCTCCAAAATCCCATGAATATGAGGTAGCATTTGATGAAGCATTTGTGAATGTCACAACATTTCCTGAAGAAGTAAATGAACCAGTCGCTGTTGGTGTTGTTCCAAAGGTGATAGTCACCGGATCTGAAGTTCCAACTCCAGCACATGCATCTGCATTTGTTGTTGTTACAGTATATACATCACCTTGAGTCACACTGATTGCTTGGGTAGTTTCACCTGTGCTCCATAAGTAAGAATCTGCTGTTGATGATGTCAATGTGATGGTTTCACCAGAACATGCCTCTGTTTGCGGAGCACTGATGGTTGGGATCGGTGCGTTGCTCACGTTAACCGTTACAGGAGCTGATGTAGCAGAGCAACCATTTGAATTGGTATAAGTTACCGAATAGCTTCCGGAGCTGTTCACTGTGATCGAGGATCCAGTTGCACTATTTGACCAAGTGTTACCTGCTGCTTCGCTTGAGGTCAATACTACAGAACCACCAGTACAAAATGTGGTTGGACCGTTTGCATTAATGGTAGGCGCAGTTGGATTTGCATTGACCACTACTGTGATTGCTGTTCTTGGGCTTTCATCGCCGTTAGTGTTGTATTGACTAACATAATAAGAGTAGGTGCCTGATGCCGATGTGGTTGGAGTAATGGCAGTTGTTGAAGATGTACCTCCAGTTGCTTGCATGTACCAATACAATGAATTTCCTGTTCCCGCATTTGCAGTCAAGGCAGATGCAGCTGCTCCAACACAATAGGTATATGATGTTGTGGCTGTAGGGGCAGCTAAATTGTAGAATTTAGGATGTGTGAAGTTCGCTCCGGAACCTGCAACCGAACCTGTATTCAAACGAGCATCGGGGGTAGTTCCTAAAGCAGTGAAAATGTTTACCCAATTTACCTGACCTAACGTGGAGGTAGAATCATTGCCATCAGCGTTCCAAAATGAACCATAGAATGCAGCATTAGAGGGAAGTGCAGTATTTGCATTGTAAACCGTATTTGTATTTGAAGTCGACCAGGATGGTGTTGCAAAGTTGGTAGTGATGTTGGATACAAAAACCAATGAGTCTCCATTTACATTGTTCACAACTGCATCTCCTTCGATGGACAACCCTTTTTCCCAACCTGTAATAATGGAGTTAAGAAGAGAAGTCGAAGTGTTTCTTCTCAAACGCCAAACTGAACTTTACCACGGAATCCAAAATCTGTATCAAAGTCATCATCCAACCCGCGGTATGCAATTAGATGTTTACAGTTTACAGTACCACCAAACCATTCAAAGGAGTCGTCACCTGAAAAGGAAACTTGTACATAATCTACTGTGGTAGCAGAACCAACTGATCCAAACGTGATTCCATTGATCTCTTTATTTGGTTCTAAAGGGATACCACCAAATTCAACGCGCACATAGCGCAGAGTACCTGAGTTATCCGTATCGAAATTACCCCCAAACTGAGTGTCAGTGGTAGGTGCAATACCTTCAATATTTGCTACGCCTCCTGGTTGATTGTTTTTTGCAAGGCCAAGTATTACAAGTCCTCCCCAGTCTCCTTCATTTCTGTTTCCAACTGCTTCATTCGAGGTGAAGACAATTGGTTGTGACGCTGTACCATTCGCATTGATCTTTGCACCTCGGGTAATAATAAGCGTTGCTTGAGTTAGCTTATCACCACGTATAATGGTTCCGGGTGCAATAGTTAATGTTGCATTGTTTTTAACATACACTTTGTTTTGAAGCAGGATTGTTCCGCTCCATGTAGTGCTTGTGGTAATGTCGGAAGATACAGTTGTGGTTGTAGCCGGATAAACGGTGTTTTCAGGATCAAAATTTGACCAACCACTTGTCCAGTCTGTCGCTGGTGTATTATCCGTTACGGGAAAAGCTCCCTTATAATCTACAACATCCCAAAATGCCTCTTGGGCTGTTGCTAAACTGCACAAGGATAGTGCAGCAAACATTGTGTACATTTTTTTCATGACTCTTTTACATTTTTATCTGTGCAAAGTAACGGAGCATGATAGGCTTGGATGGTTAGCTTAGTTTTATTCTTAAATTATCATTCTATTAATGAGATAACACAATTTCTTAACATAACAATTATAGATAACGGAGCAAAAAAAAGGCTGCCCCTAAAGAGGCAACCAAATTCCTTTTGAAACAATTCTATTGATTACGTTAATGGTGGTAGTTTGAATTCAACTCGAATTATTTGTTAATACTAATATTCAATCCAAATGCCGCATAGAAGTTCTTGAACCTCCCTGAGGAGCTGGTATTGAACAAAATTCCAGGCCGTGATCCTAATTCCAAACGTAGACCAAATCCTATCAAATTAACCCAGTCTGCATCCACGATGAAGCGATATCCCAAATTACGAATTTCTGGTTTTTCTGATAGTTGAAAAGATGTTCCACCATTTTCAGGTTTCTGCACCAAGGTGTTGTCCACATTGACAACAGGCATCCATAAAGCTTCGACAATAACGTCTACTTTGTTTCGCACTGATTTTTTACCATAGGCCTCACCAGTCTCTGAATTCTGAGCATTGATAACAAAATTTTGAATCATACTAAAATGAAAGCCTCCGGTAAAACGAGCTCCTGAAAAATATGTTCCATAATTCAAGGAATTATGCGAAGCACCTTGCGCGTCGACGACACGGAACAAGGTGTCAAATTTTTGATTTTCTGTAATACTGTTCAGATAATACCCTGCACTACCCGTTAACCCCATTTTTCGTAAGGTAGTAGCCGGTGCCATTATGTATGTTTCGTTCGTGTATGTGAAGTAACCTACATTCGAACTAGTTCTTTTCAATGAAACCTTCACATCCTCTTTTTGCTCTATCGATTGAAAGTAAAAACTTCCTCGAGTAGAGAAATTATTGGGATTCTTTTGAATTGTATTCATTGATTGCTTGTAAACATTATCCCATTTTTGTTGTGTTTTTTGATATTCTCCGGCGATTGAGATCCGTTTTCCTATGTTAAAAGATCCGTTAAAATAGTAGCCGGAGCGGCTATTTCCGCTGCTAAAATCACCATCATACAGCACTCCACCTTTTAAATGAATGAACATTTTAGGATTATCTCTTAAAACTTCATAGTTTATTTTTTGACTCAATGCAACATTGTAAAACAGAATAATGATCCCACAAGAAAGTGTTTTTTTCATTTTGAATTTTTATGCAAAACTATCGCTGACATCTACCTTTTTCAATACGCATTCTTTCGTATTTGTTGTATCAAAAGAACTAGAATTAGTTTTTGTTGATTCAAGAATGTTTATCTACCTTTTCGAACTTTCTATTTTTTACATCGTCGAGAGCTTCACTTTGTTGAAAAAAAAGGGCCGTCTATTCAGACAGCCCCTTTAAAATCGAATTTAATGAGTTTATTTGAAACTGTACTTCACCGACAAGCTGATGGTCTGACCGAAGCTGATCTCTTGCCAGTTGTTGTCCACGTCGGCATCGTATGATTGATTTCCATTCAGATCCTGGAAATAGACAAGTTTTTGAGCTAAAAGATCCCGTGCATTAAGTTTAATCTCCCATTTTTCAGCTATTGTTTTACTCAACTGAAGGTCTATGACATGCCTGCCATTTTCCCACACTGTAGGTTCTTGAACATTCCCAACAATATAAATACGTTGACCAATGACGTTATAGGAAATGTTCAATGCCCAATCATATTTAAACGGATTGAAACTTATTCCTGCATTTACAATGTAAGGGGATTGTCCTTGTAGTGGTCTGTCTCCTCCCGAACCGAGTACCTCAGAGACATCTACCTTTGAGCGTATTAATGCGAGGTTCGTATAAATCGTTGTAGCATCCAGCCAAGTCGAGTCGGCTTTATTAAAAATGCCAAGTTTGAGTCTGTACTCCAATTCTGAGCCGTAATTTGTCGCTCCTACCACATTGGTGTAATACAGTTCAGGTGCTCCTGATGTTCCGGTTCGGTTAATGAGTTCAATTGGATCAGTGAACGTTTTGTAAAAAGCACTTACGCTGAAAACTTGCCCAGCTCCGGGGAACCATTCAAAACGTAAGTCGGCATTATTGATAAGTGCTCGTTTTAGATTTGGATTTCCTGAAAGAATATTGTCCTGCACGAAGTTATAAAAGGCAAACGGTGCCAACTCTCTGAACTCAGGTCTTGATACAGTTTTGTAATAGGATGCCCTGATATTCATCTTCGGAGAAAGTGACCAGATCAAGTTGACAGATGGAAGCACGTCAACCACGGTGGAATCTATGTTCTTCGGAAGGTTCGAGCCAAATTCAATGTAACTGAATTTTTGGTTGTATGATTCCAATCGAGCACCACCGACAAATCTGAGTTTATCTCCCAGCTTTATATCACCCATTGCAAAACCCGCGTTTAAAAACGCCGATGCTTGATAACTGTCGTCTACGTTGGAAGCTTCATCCAACTTAAATCCTCCCTGTCCGTTTTCAAGCAAGCCCAAATTTTCTTGTGCAAAGATTTGATCTGCGGGTAATAATAAAAGTGAACTATTGAATGAGCTCCCATTCGGCTTGTATTGAGAAAATCCAAAGTTCCTTGATTCAAAATTACGGTCGCGGATCTGATGCATGCCTCCGAATTTCCATTCTGTTTTGATTTTATCCATACTCCAAGGTAAGGAGTAATCATATTTCATGCTTACTGTCTGTTCAGTAGAATTCGCCCAAAACATATTTCCGGCAGCAGTAGGAATAGTGCCATTGTTTTGAACAACAGCGACGTACGCGGTATCTCCGAAATTAATATCCGTATTATTTTCTTCCAAGGCATATTTGCGATAAACAATTCGACGCAGGTTTGGAATTTGTCGTTCTACACTACTTAAACCTGTATTCCAGTTGAGCTTCCCTTTTTTCAGTTCGTGACTTCCAATAAACTGGGTGCTGAATAAATTATTTTGGGTATACCAAAAGTTAGTTGATCGTTCCCACTGCCTCGGGTCATTGTCTAGTTCTCTTGCACCGCTGCGCAGATTGACCTTATCTTCAGAGTTTACCGAGTAAAGTGTCTTGATTGATAATTTATTTTTAGGATTTATTTTCCAAGTAGTATTCAGCATGGCACTATTTAATATAGACTGGTTAAATACCGAGTCCATTAATTCCATTTTCTTCACTACGCCTGCAGCCTGCTCTTCAAAATCACGACGGTAGTATATGTTTGTGTTGAAATTATTTTGATAGTTGTAGGCGAACAGAAATCCGAATTCTTGATCATTTTTTTTGAATGTTTTACCAAAGCTGTACTGTAGGTTTCCATTGGGCAGTGCTTTTCCTGAACCAGCATTCCAGACGAAGTTCATGTTTTTTGCCAAAAGACCCTTTTCATCTTTACCCATGCTAGCAAAATCAATGGTACTCGGAATACTTTCAGGAAGTTTACGTGAATCAGATCCAAATCCTAGTCCATCCAAAAAGTTGCCACCGGAATTTCTGAATGTCTGAAAGGTGGTCAGCGTGTTGAATCCGCCTCCCAATTGTAATTGATGTATATCTTTAGATTTTGGCTCCATCGTATTGATGTCGATCACCCCACCTGCAAATTCTCCGGGCATGTCGGGCGTAGCTGTTTTCATAATGACGAGATTGTCCAGCATATTTGAAGGGAAGATATCAAATGAAAAGGCCTTTTTATCACTTTCAGAGGAAGGCAGTGTGGCACCATTAATCAGTGCAAAGTTGTAACGGTCGCTCAGTCCTCTTACGACGACAAATTTGTTATCTTGAACACTGGCACCGCTGACTCGTTTGAGTACATCACTCGCTTTACTGTCCGGTGATTTTTTAATAGTTTCTTGTGAGATACCATCCACTACCGTTGCACTGTTTCGTTGCATTTTGATGATATTCTCGTTAGATTCTTTACTTACCTGGCCTTTCACGGTAATATCCTTAACCTCCTTAATGTCCTTCTCAAGAACAATGTTTACAAAAACAGTATCTCCAGAACGCACTACTACTTCAGCTTGCCGTCCGGTTCGATAGGTCGGATAGGATATTGAAAGGGAATACCTCCCTGGTTGGAGGCTTATAAAGTAGTTTCCGTCCAAATCGGTCATGGCACCTTTGTTTAGACTGTCGACGCTTACTCGAGCTCCCGGGATGGTCTCGTTGTTTGAAACATCTGTGACTTTGCCTTTAATGAAGCCGTTTTGAGCGATTGAGAGAAACGTTGTTAAAAGGAATTGGACAGTAAGTAGTGTGTTCTTCATCGTCATTTTTCGAAATTTGACGCAAAGAAAGGGCTAAAGTTTTACCTTCAATTTAACTCAAGATTAAGATTCATTAATGATAAGTTAACTTAGGGTTAAATCAGAATTTACCTAATCTTCAGGAATGAATTTGTAGCCTACGCCCTTGACAGTTTTGATCTGATTTTCACCAATTTTTTCACGTAATTTTCTAATATGTACGTCAATAGTACGGTCACCAACGATGATGTCTGTCCCCCACACTTTGTCGAGGATTACATCTCTTTCAAATACATCGCCTGGTTTCGAGACCAACAAGGCCAGCAATTCAAATTCCTTGCGAGGCAGTTGTAGAACTTTTCCGTCTTTTTCAACAATGTATTTTTCTCTGTTTATAACCAATCCTGTGACAGGCTTTGGATCTTGTTCGATCATTCCTTTTCTGCGGAGAATGGCATTTATGCGACTAATCAGAACTTTTGGTTTGATCGGTTTGGCCACGTAATCATCTGCTCCGGCGTCCAACCCTGCAATTTGGCTGTAATCCTCGCCTCTTGCAGTCAAAAAACAAATCAGTGTTTGGCTGAGTCCCGGAATCTGTCTGATTGTTTCACAAACTTCTATTCCGTCCATACCCGGCATCATTACATCCAATAATACTAAATCCGGTTTTTCCTCCCTCAGAAGTGATAATCCGTTTTCTCCGTTTTCTGCAGAGAAAACAACATAGCCCTCCTTTCTTAAATTGTAACTCAGGAGCTCGCGAATGTCTTCTTCGTCATCCACAATGAGTATCTTGATCATACAAGCTTCAATTAATAAGCCCAAAGGTATTCAAAAGGAATTGAGTGCGCATTAACAAAAGGTTAAGTGTAAAACCAAGGTTAAAAAAATGTGAATTTTTGTTGGTATTTGAAGAAATGTTTAAATTTGCCAAAGTAGTAGTAGGTTAGGTTGATTAGTGTAATGAGAGCCTCGGATTCCCGTCTGAGGCTCTTGTTCGTTTGTAACGTACAGTTTGTCATGAAAATAAAGATTTTACTTGTTGAAGACGATACCAGTCTAGGATTTGTGATTTCGGATCAACTCAGAAGTGACGGATACCATGTAACTTTGTGTACTGATGGGGCGGAGGGATTTCAAAAATTCAATGCAGAAGTATTTCATCTCTGTATTTTTGATGTTATGATGCCCAAACTTGATGGGTTTTCACTCGCACGTTCTATCCGAAAAATCAATCAGCACATTCCCATTTTGTTTCTTACAGCTAAGTCAATGACGGAAGATAAATTGGATGGTTTTAGAGCTGGTGGTGATGATTATCTTACAAAGCCATTCAGCACTGAGGAGCTTCAAATGCGCATAGCTGCCTTGCTCAAAAGAGTGGATATACACGTCAATTCCGAGGAAGAAACTGTTCTTCTTGTAGGTGCGTATTCATTCGACACTTCGAATTTTCAGCTTAAGCATGAAAAATTCCATAAAACGCTTACTAAAAAGGAGGCTCAGATACTTAAAATTCTGTGTAAATTCAGAAATCAAGTCGTTGCGAGAGAGATTGTATTAAATGCAGTTTGGGGACAGGACGATTATTTTGTAGGAAGGAGTTTGGACGTCTTTATTACTAAGCTTCGAAAGTATTTCAAAGAAGACCCTTCGGTAACGATTTCAAATATTCACGGAATTGGGTTTAAACTTGAAGTAAAATGAGCGCGTGGATCCTACATTTGGAAACATCGACCAAAGTATGTTCAGTAGCGCTTTCTGAAAATGGTGAACTGACAGAATGCACGGAAGTGGTCAATGCAGAGTTCTCACATGCTGAGAATCTTACCTTATTCGTAGAGGATGTTATAAAAAAAGCAGGGATTACCCTGAATGATTTGTCAGCTGTGTCGGTATCCTCCGGACCTGGTTCGTATACAGGTCTTCGTATTGGTGTCTCTACGGCCAAAGGATTTTGTTATGCGCTCAACATCTCCTTAATTGCTGTAGATTCTCTATTTTCTCTGGCATCGATTGCGGCTGAAAAACACAAGGGAATGAATTTGTGTCCTGTAATTGACGCACGCAGGATGGAGGTATATAATGGGATTTATACGGATGATCTCCTGATGCTCAAGGAAATTTCCGCAGACATTGTCGATGAAACAACTTACACATCATTCGAACCTATGGTGTGTTTCGGTGATGGGCATAAGAAGTTAATGGATATTTGGCAAGACAGGAATGTTATTTTTGACGACCAAATCTATTCCTCTGCAAAGGGCCAGGTAAAAGAAGCATATAAACGATTCATAAATGGACAAGTAGAAGATCTTGCCTATTTTGAACCTTTTTATCTTAAGGATTTTATAGGAACGAAGCCTAAAACTTGACTAATCGCTTGCCAATTCTTTCTCCTAAATCGTTTGTCAGAATACAAGCGTAGATTCCTTGACTTAACATGTCGATATCCACATGATTTACCTGATTATCAAGTGTACCCTCTATTCTAATTCGTCCATTCATGTCCACAATTTCAAATTGCATTGGCAGGGATTTGTTATCATTTGTTAGGGCTATGGTAAGTTTATCAGTCGCCGGATTTGGGTAAATACTAACATTTTTTTGAAGTGTTTCTTCTTCCAAAATTCCCAAACTGGTCCCTTCAAAAAAGGCGGTAAAGGTAACGTTGAAAAGATCGAGAGTATCGAGAAACACTGGATTAAATACATTTGTAATCACGGGATTATTCCCCCAGTTGAGAAACTCATATCCCGGATTTGGAATGGCTTCGATACGAATGGGAACACCATTGAAGTAATACCCTTGCCAAGGATAGATCTCGGGTTCTATGGTGCTGATTCGGATTTTTCCTGCGCCTTCCGGACTCACATTCAGTTGAAGATCAACGATATTCGGAAGATCGAAATTGTTTTTAATGTGCTGACGCACATAGTTAGAACGAGCTGAAAGTTCATTTCTGAATGTCAAGTGGTTGGTGTAAAAATTAGTCATCTGCCCTGGAACATCTCCTGGATCGCCCCATCGGGCATAAAGGTTTTGCATTTCAACGGCAGTTTGATCGAAGAAATATTGTTCGAGGGGAAGTAGTCTATCCGTGTGATATTCTGTGTTCATCAGATCAGCAAAACGATTGATGAAATAATTCTTGAACCGGTTGTTCTGAATACTCTTTAACCAGACGTTAATAAATGGATTGTCCTGGCTTTGATTCAGCAGGTAGGAAATATGGTCATCTCCGGCACTCGTCCAACCGTTTGGTTGAAGACAAAGCTCCATGTCAATCGTGCAAAAGCGGTAACGGAAATTGGTTTTATTGGATCGCATGATCTTGATATTATTTCCAGGCCAGTCCTGATTTCCCATCCATGATTCTGCTATGATATAGTCAGCGTAGTATTCTAAATCAAAATACTGATCCGCAAGATCCCAATAGTTCGGCGAAGCTTGATCCAATTGGTAGAATTGAAGATACCGGTCGATAAAGGTCTGTACCGGAGCCCCATGCACTGAACGAAGAGCAAAGCCATACCACGCGCTCAACGATAAGATGTCGAGCGAATCGGGATCGGCTCCGTCATGTACTTCAAAAAATTCAGCATCCATTTTCTCGCGCAGTTCATATAAACCGAAATAGCCCCCGTTGATATACACACTAACCGGTCGCCATGCAGAATAATAATTTTTAGTCGTTCCTGACATGGCTTGATTCTGAAATGCATCTTTATAAGGGAAAATGAGGTATTGATTGCTGCCATTTCTCAAATAGAAGTTGCTGTATTTGGTTCGGTTTCTTCTAAATGGAATAATGCTGTCATAAATTGTTCCATCGCCGAGAACACTGTTGTCAAACTCAAGCCGAAAAGAATGTTGTGGCTGATAACGACTACCTCCCCATCCACCATCAATCTGCATGGCAGCCCGTGATGTAAATCGTAGATTTTCGTTCGAATCAAGGTAAGAAACCTGTGTCTGTCTTTGCCAGTCTCGACTCCAGTTGTCAAATATTCCCTGCTCTCCGTAAAGATTTTCTATGGGTGTTGAAATGCTGACGATGGGTGTAACATGATCTACTCCTAACAGGATGGATGACGCAACGATCTCACTGGGTAAAATTCCTTCAGCAAAAGCCCTGACTTTGACTACAGATGAGAAAAAAACAGGGATAGCTGTCCCGTTATAAAGTTCTGAGGTTGGAGTGGGATCTGAACCATCTAGCGTGTATCGCACCTGGCTTCCGGCGCCATTTGGATTGTCAATAGTTATGTATTGTGTTGCACTGTAACTACCCGATGGAACGGAAATTACCGGGTCTAATAGAAAACTCTGATAGGCAACGGAACTGTTGTTGGAACTTC
>JAJTDX010000080.1 GCA_021298235.1 Cryomorphaceae bacterium
TGTAGATAAATTCATGTCAGAATGCAGAGCGCTGACAAATTTCATAGGAAATGCCGTGGCCACAGTTGTGGTGGCTAGATGGGACAATCAGTTGGACGAAGCAACTCTACAGAGAGAGCTGAAATAATTGAAATGGATTAACTAATTGAGTTTAATTTCTCAATGAAATTAATCGCTGCCTTTTCTACCTCCTCGCGAATTGGTCTGAAGTCACTTTTGGTTTTTGCACCGTTAATTTTCTGAAGAATTGCATTCTGAAAATCTGCAGCTTCATCAATCAGTTTCTCGGCATTCGTCGTTTGCGCTGGATTGAATTCCATTGCTACAAAACATTCTTCTACTACATCGTAAACCAAATGATTTACGTTTCTTTTGAGTATTCTTTTACTAGCCATCTATCTTTTCTTTTTTGGTAAAGTTATGGGAGATTACAGCACATCTCAGAGTTGGATCTAAAAGATTTAAACAGACTCTCGTTACAAAAAATGAAAAAGGCTGCCTCTGAATGAGACAGCCTGTTAGCATTAAATCAATCCTATTATTGAGGAGCTTCCTCTTTTCTTTCTGGTCTTGGTAAAAGGACTTTTCTCGACAATTTCCATTTCTTCGTCTTGGGATCCTTACCAACTACTTTAAATTTCAGAACATCTCCTTCTTTGCAAACATCTTCCATCTTTGCAACTTTCTCCCACGAGAATTCTGAAATATGAATAAGTCCATCTGTACCAGGAAGAATTTCAACAAAACATCCGAAATCTTTAACTGACTTTACTTTTCCTTCATATTCTGCGCCTTCCTCAACTTGCGGAGGGAAAGCGATCTGACGAATTCTTCGAATGGCTTCCTTCATATCGTCTCCATTGTTAGAAAGAATTTGAACTCTACCCTCACCATTTTCCAATTCTTCAATCGTGATAGTTGTTTTTGTCTCTTTCTGCATTGCCTGAATAATCTTCCCTCCAGGCCCGATGATAGCTCCAATCATATCATTTGGAACATTGAACGCCTCAATTCGTGGAGCCTGAGGTTTCAATTCATTGTTTGGAACTGCTATCGTTTCAGTTAGCTTGTTTAGTATGTGTAGTCTTCCTGCTTTAGCCTGCTCCAACGCTTGAATCAACACCTCATACGGAAGTCCGTCTACCTTAATATCCATCTGACACGCCGTAATTCCTTTTGCAGTACCTGTTACCTTAAAATCCATATCACCTAGGTGATCCTCATCTCCTAAGATATCCGAAAGCACGGCAAACTTACCATCATCAGCTACAAGTCCCATTGCGATTCCGGAAACTGGTGCATGAATAGGAACACCCCCATCCATTAATGCAAGCGTACCAGCACACACTGTTGCCATCGAGGATGAACCATTGGATTCCAAAACATCAGAAACGAGTCTCACTGTGTAAGGAAAATCCGAAGGAATCATGTTTTTCAAAGCACGAAGAGCCAAATTTCCGTGACCGATTTCTCTTCTTGATGTTCCACGTAGTGGTTTTGCTTCACCTGTAGAGAATGGTGGAAAGTTGTAATGCAACATAAATTTTTCTGTGCCTTGGAATGTTGCCCCATCGATCAACTGCTCATCCATTTTCCCACCAAGCGTTAAGGTTGTGAGAGATTGTGTTTCACCTCTGGTAAACACAGAAGACCCATGAACCATAGGCAGGTAATTCACCTCGGACCAGATTGGTCGGATCTCATCAAACTTACGTCCATCCAGTCGTTTTCCCTCATGCAGCATTACCCATCGAACAGCTTTTTTCTTGACTTCCGAAAAGTATGTAGATACAAATCCACCAACTACAGCGATCTCCTCTTCTGTGTAAGTCGCTTTCAATTCGGATTTTATCGCATCGAATAATTCAGAGCGCTTCGCCTTATTTGCCAAGCCCATGCGAGCAACATCTTTGCATTTCTCCATAGCAAAGCTGTACACCTTAGACTTCACCTCCTCGTTGTGAACCTCATGGCTGTACTCTCTCTTCGGATGTGCAGTAGGAATTTGAGCGCCGAGGTCAAGTTGAAACTGACACTGCTCCTTAATTGCTGTGTGCGCCAATTTAATAGCCTCAACCATTTCCAATTCGGAAACCTCTTTGAACTCTCCTTCGAGCATGTTGATGTCTTTGGCCGTACCCGCAATCATCATATCCACATCAGAATTTTTCATCTCCTGCATTGTGGGATTTACGATCCATTCGCCATTCACACGCGCGATGCGCACCTCAGACATCGGACCATTAAACGGTATGTTTGAAACTGCAATTGCAGAAGAAGCCGCTAATCCGCACAAAGCATCAGGATTATTGACCCCGTCATACGACAACAATTGAATCATAACCTGCACTTCCGCATGATAATCATCCGGAAAGAGCGGTCTCAAGGCTCGATCCACTAATCGCATGATGAGAATTTCAGATTCGGAAGGGCGAGCTTCTCGACGAAAGAAACCTCCGGGGAACCTGCCCGCAGCAGCATATTTTTCTCGATAATCTACTGTTAAAGGAAGGAAATCAACACCTTCTTTTGCCTCTGGAGCAGCAACGACTGTTGCCAGCAACATAGTGTCCCCCATTCTTACTACGACGGAACCATCCGCCTGCTTTGCCAACTTACCTGTTTGTACCGAGATCTCTTTGCCTCCGGTAATGATGGACTTTGTTATTCCTATATTCATATGTATATTGTTTCTAAAATTAAATTCGAACGATGCCACAAAAAAAGGGAACCCGAACATTGTTCGTCAGTCCCCTCTTCAATAAATTTCGCGCGAAATGAATTAGCGGCGCAAGCCCAACTCTTTCACAATAGCACGGTATCTTTCGATATCTTTTCTTTTTAAATAGTCAAGCAAACTTCTTCTTTTACCAACTAAAAGTTGAAGCGAACGTTGCGTACCAAAATCTTTACGATTCTTCTTCAAGTGTTCTGTTAAATGACTAATGCGGTGCGTAAATAACGCAACCTGACCTTCAGTTGAACCGGTGTTCGTTTCAGCACCACCGTGTTTTTTGAAGATCTCTTTTTTTACTTCTGTAGTTAAATACATGCCAATATCACTTAAATAATTTTTATGTATGTCGACTTTCGACGTGCAAATGTAGGGATAAAAATCTGATTTCCTCACATCAACCAATTATTTTAAGTGAATCCTACTTAATCAGTCTTATCTTTGATACTCAATTTCTACGAAATGAAATACTCAATTGCAATTCATGGTGGCGCGGGCACCCTGGTCAAAGGAAT
Source organism: Cryomorphaceae bacterium (assembly GCA_021298235.1). The sequence continues at coordinate 3,250 of JAJTDX010000080.1, forward strand.
GATGACTCCTGAAAAAGAAATCGAATATAGAAAAGCTCTGGACACAGCACTATCCGCAGGATACAGGATTCTCGAAAATGGAGGAACAGCACTGGACGCGGTAGAAACCGCAGTAATGTCATTAGAAGATTGTCCACTATTCAACGCAGGGAAAGGCAGTGTATTCACCAATGCAGGAACTCACGAAATGGACGCTTCAATTATGGACGGACAAAACAGAAAAGCAGGAGCAGTATCGTTAGTAAAAGGAATAAAAAATCCAATTCAACTGGCACGACAAGTAATGGAACGTAGCGAGCATGTCTTTATGGCAGCAGAAGGAGCAATGGAATTTGCGAAATTAAATGGTCACAAAATTGTGGGACCTGACTATTTCTATGATCAATTTCGCTACAATCAATGGCAGGAAATCAAAGATTCAGATTCATTTCAACTCGATCATTCCAAAGGGAAAGATGAAAAATTCGGAACCGTAGGAGCTGTTGCTTGTGACCAATTCGGAAACCTAGCCGCAGCGACATCAACAGGAGGCATGACGAACAAAAAATTTGGCAGAGTTGGAGACAGCCCTATGATTGGAGCAGGAACTTATGCTAACAATGAAACTTGTGCCGTATCATGCACGGGAAGTGGAGAATATTTTATTCGAGGGGTAGTCGCTTATGATGTCTCATGCTTAATTGAGCATAAAGGATATACGCTGAAACAAGCGACTGAAAAGGTAATTCAGGAAAGACTTTTGGCTCTTGGAGGTGATGGAGGACTTATCGCAGTGAATGCACATGGGGATGTCTCACTTTCGTTCAACACGGAAGGAATGTACCGCGGATATATGAACTCAGAAAATGAGAAAGAAATTATGATCTACAAGTAAGGTAAGCCTATTGCGCAGGAGTGCTTGAGATTCTGAACGTAAAATACTTTTGAGAAAAATAACTTACGATTACCGTGACCAGAGACATTGCAATGTTCGAAGGAGTCGGATACCACCCGAATCTTTCAACCAATAGTTTTATTCCAAGGTAACTAATTGTCAAATTGACTACAAAGACGACCAAGTAACGAAACAGCTGAACTCTCCCCCTCAGTGATGACCCTGAAAATGTAACATACTTTTGAAGAAGAAATCCAGACAGTAAAACTATTGGCAACTTAAAACCCAAGGTTGCCACATGAGAGCTCACTTTCATAAATCCAAGGTTGATCATTCGATGCTGGAGGACGAAATTGTAGATCACGAAATAAACAACCCAATCAAAAACGAGATTCGCGCTACCCGTTACACCGTAACGAAAAAAGTGTATTGTCAGGTATTTTCGAAATGGAGGATAAAAAAAGTCTATACCCCTCCGAATCCCATTCCCAATTGTAGTAAAAATCTTATCCACTTGAATTTAGAGGACACAAAGAAAGCAATTGGAGTTTAAATGAACCTTATGAAATGAAATAAATTAAGTTAAACCAAAGGAGAATCAATTGGAAGCACCTTTATTTTGCGTGTATTGATTTCAAATCGATCGCCGTTGGACAAGATATGAGTCACCAGGTTCGTCAACGTCATCGGCACGCCTTTTTCGAGAATTGCCTCATTGTTATGAAGTAAATTTCGTCCATCAAAAATTATTGCCATTCCTGATCCGATTACCTCAAATTCATTGTTGTTCCGAATAATCAAACCCGTATCTTCAGAAAGTCCGATACCTATTAATTTCGGGTATTTCGCCACGGCCTCTGTCAATCTTCCGAATCGACCTCGCTGAATGAAATGGGAATCAATAATAAGATTTGGAGTAAATCCCATTCCTTCTCCCATTCCAACAACACCTTTGCGAAATGATTCCGGATTGTTCCCACCGGTAATCATGTTTGATGACATACACATGGCTCCCGCACTTGTACCTGCAATCACAAAATCCTCATTCATGTAGCGGTGCATCAAAACATGATGTATTGTACTGTCACCAATTAATCTAGTAATTTTTGACTGATCTCCTCCGGAGAAAAGGACCGCTTTGGCCTCTTTAATGAGATTAATATTTTCAGGCTCCTCCGACTGTTCTCTTGTACGAATATCGAGGGCATGAACATCCGTACATCCGAGCTTTTCGAATGCATCCATATAATTCTCGATCACCTCTTCGGGGATGCTCGAAGCCGTGGGAATGATTACAATTTTTGAAGTTACTCCACCGGCCAATCTAACCATATGGTGAAGTATACCATTCTGAATAAATTCAAGCGTATACATCTCATTGTCACCATTTCCCTTGTCTTCATTGCCGCCTATCGGAATAAGGATGCCTTTTGCATATGCATTCATCATGCACTGTATATTTTAATTCAACCTTGTAAATTTAATTTTTAAACCGATAATTCTTTCTATATTTAGGGATAAGGAAGAATCAAATTATCAACAATACTTAACCAAAATCTATGAAAATCCGGGAAATTAACGCAATGCGCGGACCGAATTACTGGTCGGTAAGAAGGCATAAACTTATCGTTATGGTTCTTGACCTCGAAGAAATGGAGGACCGTCCATCCAACATGATTCCAGGATTCAGAGAACGGCTCGAAAAAATGTTTCCGGGAATGTTCGAACATCGTTGCTCCGTCGGTGAACCGGGTGGATTTTTCCAAAGAGTTGAGGAAGGCACATGGATGGGACATATCATTGAGCATATTGCACTGGAAATCCAAAGTTTAGCCGGAATGGAAGTAGGTTTTGGCCGAACAAGAAGTTATGGCGAGAAAGGAGTATACAATGTTGTTTTCGCATACATCGAAGAGGAAGTAGGTAAATTTGCCGCTAAAGAATCTGTCAAAATTTGTCAAGCTCTTATTGATGACACTTCATATGACCTTGATTCCGCAATTCAGGAAATGCGCGAGATTAGAGAGGCCTATCGTCTTGGTCCGAGTACGGGTTCAATCATAGAAGAAGCTGAGGCTCGGGGTATTCCATGGATACGACTGAATAAATATTCACTTTGTCAGCTCGGCTACGGAGCAAACCAGAAAAGAATCCAAGCAACAGTCACTAGTGAAACAAGTAGCATTGGAGTTGAGCTTGCCTGTAACAAGGAAGACACCAAATACATGCTCGAACAAGCGGAAGTCCCCGTGCCAAGAGGTGAAATAATTCGCCGAGAAAGCAGCTTAGAAGAAACGTGTAGATACGTTGGTTTTCCTCTAGTCATTAAACCGGTAGACGGAAATCACGGCCGCGGAATTACTGTAAATATAAATTCTTTTGAGGACGCACTTACTGCATTCCGTGCGGCAAAAAATGTATCGAATGCCATTATTGTTGAAAAATACATTACGGGAGTAGACTATCGTTTGTTGGTCATCAATCATAAACTGGTGGCTGCTGCATTGCGAACACCTGCACATGTTGTGGGCAATGGAAGTTCAACTGTCCAGCAACTCATTGACGAGGTAAACAGCGATCCGAGAAGAGGATTCGGCCATGAAAAGGTTCTAACACAAATTACAGTAAATGACCTTACCATGGGACTTATTGAAGCCAAAGGTTATTCGCTTGATACAATTCTCGAAAAAGATGAGGTATTGATCTTGAAAGACACAGCAAACCTCTCTACTGGTGGAACAGCTGAAGATGTCACAGACTACGTCCATCCGGCCAATATATCCATGGCAGAGCGGATATCCCGAATCATTGATCTGGATATTTGCGGAATCGATATCATGACCACTGATATTACAAAACCTTTAAAAGAAACAGGAGGCGCTGTTCTCGAAGTGAATGCCGGTCCGGGATTCAGAATGCACCTTGCTCCAGCTAAAGGATTGCCGCGAAACGTTGCTGCGCCAGTGATAGATAAACTATTTCCACATGGAAGCAATGCTCGCATTCCAATCATCGCAGTTACAGGGACAAACGGAAAAACGACTACTACCCGATTGATCTCCCACATTATGAAGTTGAAAGGATACCGCGTTGGTTATACTACTACAGATGGTGTGTACATTCAAAACAGATTACTAATGCAAGGGGATTGTACCGGTCCAGCCAGTGCTGAATTTGTCCTGAAAGACCCCACTGTAAATTTTGCTGTATTGGAATGTGCTCGAGGAGGATTACTTAGAGCAGGATTAGGTTTTAAAAATTGTGATGTGGCGATTGTTACAAACGTTGAAGCCGATCACCTAGGATTGAAGGGAATACATACTGTAGAACAGCTGGCAAAAGTTAAAGGTGTAGTACCGGAGACTGTGCTTCCAGATGGATACGCAATACTCAATGCAGACGATGATCTGGTTTATGAGATGCGCAGAAATCTAAATTGCAATGTGGCTTTGTTCTCCTTGAATGAAGAAAACCCAAGAATTAAGGCCCTTCAACGTAAAGGTGGAATTACTGCAATTTATGAAAATGGCTATGTTACTATTTGTCGTGGAGAATGGAAAATGAGAGTCATGAAAGCTTCCGAGATCCCACTTACCTATGGCGGCAAAGCTGAATTCATGATTCAAAACGTTTTGCCTGCTGTACTTTCTGCAAACATTCAAGGAGTCAGTATTGAGGACATGAAAGCTGGATTGGAGTCCTTCTTGCCATCGCCTTCTCAAACTCCCGGAAGATTGAATCTATTTGAATTTAAAAATTTCACAGTTTTACTGGATTATGCTCATAATGCAGCAGGAATGAGAGCGTTGAAGAAATTTGTGGACACCATGGAAGCTACCGTCAAAGTTGGTATCATTGCAGGTATAGGTGACCGCAGAATAGAGGATAATAACGAAATCGGTAAAACAGCTGCAAACACCTTTGATGAGATTATCATACGTCAGGACAAACATCTTCGTGGAAAATCGGAGGATGAATTAATCCAGATGCTCATGGATGGGATAACAATGGTTGACCCGAATAAAAAAACAACGATTATTCCTTCCGAAAAAGAAGCTATCACTTATGCCATTAAAAACGCAAAAAAGGGATCATTGATCGTTTTAAGCAGCGACGTAATTCCTGAGGCCCTTGACTTGGTAAAACACTACAAAGACATGGAAACCAAAGGTGAACTTATTTTCTAACAAAAAAGTCCCGAATTCGGGACTTTTTAATTTAATTCTTGAACATTTTTAACGACATTCCAATCGTTTCCTTTAGGGTCGTTCGATCAACAATGTAGTCCAGGAATCCATGTTCCAAGACAAATTCAGCAGTCTGGAATCCTTCAGGCAGATCTCGTCCGATCGTTTCCTTGACAACACGCGGACCGGCAAAACCTATGAGTGACTCAGGTTCAGCAATATTGATATCACCTAGCATTGCGAAAGACGCAGTAACACCTCCGGTAGTAGGATCTGTCAAAAAAGAAATATACGGCAATTTAGCTTCAGATAACTGCCCTAATTTACCAGAAACCTTGGCCATCTGCATTAAAGAAAATCCAGCTTCCATCATTCTGGCTCCACCGGATTTCGAAATAATCATAAAAGGCGCTTTTAGTTTGATGGCTTCATCAATTGCACGTGCAATTTTCTCTCCCATAACGGATCCCATTGAACCACCAATAAAAGAGAAATCCATTGCAGCTACAACGAAATCCATCCCATCCAATTTCCCTTTGGCTGTTCGAATAGCATCAAATAGACCTGTGTTTTTCTGAGTTGCCTTTACTCTATCCGTGTACTTCTTGGTATCTTCAAATTTTAACGGATCACCAGATGTTAATTTGATGTCCAACTCAGTATATTCTCCTTTGTCAAATAAAATTTTAAAATATTCTTCTGATCCAATCCGTTCATGATTAGAACAACGATCACATACATAATTGTTTTTGGCAAGATCGTCTGCCGTAAAAAGTGTTTTGCATTTGGAACACTTCGACCATAAGCCTTCTGGAGTCTCCTTTTTCTCCTTAGTCGATGTGGTAATGCCTTCTCTATTTCTTTTAAACCAACTCATGAATATCTCCTATTACAATGTACCTATATTATTCAAATCCTTAAATGCCTGCTCCAATCGGCTGTTGAAGGTTAACTCTCCCTCACGCATCCATTTCCTTGGATCGTAGTACTTTTTATTTGGTTTATCATCTCCTTCAGGATTGCCTATCTGAGTCTTGAGATAATCGATCTTGGAAGTTACATAATCCCGCACTCCCTCTGTGAAGGCAAACTGAAGATCAGTGTCTATGTTCATTTTGATTACCCCATACCCTATTGCCTCTCGAATCTCTTCAAGTGTAGAACCGGATCCTCCATGAAAAACGAAATCTACCGGATTGTGTCCTGTATTAAATTTCTTCTGAACGTAGTCCTGAGAATTCTTTAGAATAACCGGAGTTAACTTGACATTTCCGGGTTTGTAGACACCATGCACGTTTCCAAATGCT
>JAJTDX010000081.1 GCA_021298235.1 Cryomorphaceae bacterium
TTGTTTTCATTCGTCGTTCCTCCGGCGCTCTGATTTGTCGTCACATTCGTGTTCTGACCAGCCTTTGTTTGCCCTTGTGTGGAAGCAGTGTTGTTTTCATTCGTCGTTCCTCCGGCGCTCTGATTTGTCGTCACATTCGTGTTTTGACTATCCTGTTTTTGACCTTGTGTGGAAGCAGTGTTGTTTTCATTCGTCGTTCCTCCGGCGGTCTGATTTGTTACGTTTTGATTGTTATCAGACAACTGCTTTTTATCAGGATCATTTGGTTTAGTCTGCGAAATATTCTCATTACCACTCTGCTGTTCAGTCAGACTGTTAGTACGCTCAGTTATGGAAAGATTGGTATTCTCAATTAACGAAACAAGTAGATTTCTAGTCTCTATCTTTGACTCATCATTTGGTTTATTAGAAAGATCTTGCTGAACTTTTTTCAACTCGTTTTCAGCAGCAGAAATCAACTTTGAATCTTGAGCATTTAGGTAGGAGACCTTCTGCTCCTGAGTAAATGCAACATTTGAATTGATTTTATTTGTTCGAGTTGCGTATTCTGGATCCAGTTGGTTGACCAGTTCAGTTTGGGTACTCGCAGTTATTTTGCTTTGTGGCTCACTTACTTCAGATTTTTGAGTTTTATTTGATGCGATCTCCGCATTTTCAAGTGTAGCAATTTGATTTTGCCTTGCGCTCATAGTTTGCTGAGTCGAGGACATTGCTTGTATCAACGCATCCTTCTTATTTTTCAATTCAGCCGATTCAGAATTAGAAAGCAACTGATCTTCAACCTGTGTCAATTCCATCTTTAAAGCCTCTAACATTCGACGGTCCTCGGAATTCAATGCCTCAAGCCTTTGCTTCTCTGTGAGTTTGTCATTTCCCAAGACAGCATTTTTTCTAGTGCCATACCCCGGATCGGCCTGCGCAATCATTTCTTCAGGAGAATACTGTTTCGAAGCAGTAGTATTTTTAGCTACACTTTCATTTTGTTTTGAATCATTTTTAGCTACTAACGTGGTCTGTTCCGCATTTAAAACATCCTTTTCATGTTGCTCAATCGTACTGGTCAATTCTTCCTTGTACTCTTGTAATTGTCTTCTTTCCTCTTGTTGCTCTGAGGTCAAACCATTCAATTTTTCCAAGGTTGATAGATCTTCTAAACGTTTATTCACAGAGCGCTGTGCCTTACGATCATTGGAGAGCTGCTTATAGTTTTTATCTTGCTCGCTTAAATTAGGGTCCTGCTGAATGCCCGCACGTGTGTTCTGATATTCTTTTTGAATATTTTCGGCTGACAAATTGTTCACAACCACGACACGCTTCTTGAGACTCGGGTCTTTTTTCTCCATCTCTGCAACCTGCTGTTCAACGAACGAAGTCAACGAAGAAGTATTAGTTTTCTCTGTCTGTTTAATTGCTTCCTTGGCGCGTTCTATTGTTACGAGTGCAGGAACTTTATTTGAGGCGGCATCTTTAAGCAACTCCAATTGAAGAGAAACCATGTATTTTTCTTGTCTTAAATTTTTAATAGACTTTTCAACCAGGTTGCGTTCTTCCGTAATGAGTAGTATTTCCTCCTCTTTCTCGGCAATTCTTGCTCGAATGTCGTCAAGCTCCTTAGATTTTGCCGTATTCATACTATTTTGAAGAGTTTGAATCTGAAGTTCGTTTTCTTTTATTTCTCGATTAAATGCATCTGTTCGACCAATTAAATAGACGATCTGCTTGTCATAAGCAACCGATTTATCTATCAAGTTCCCCATCAAATCTGCAGTGGTGTCTTTTAAAACAGCCAGTACCATCATTCTATTTGATGCGAGAAGATTAAGTGCCTCCTCCTGATTGCCTTCAGAAAGTATTTTATCAAACTCGCGACTTAGCTGTTTTAATTTATCTACATCCCTTACTGCCACAGAAGTAGATAAGACAGTATTAATTGAGTCTCTCAACCTACTCAAATCAGATGAATACTTTTTTAGCTCGTTTTGTTCCTCTACTAGTAATTGTGATTCTTTGAGTAATTTATATTTCTGGTCCGGATCACTGGTATTTCCTGAAGAAGCTACCTTCTGTTTTATCTCTTCCTCAATTCTCAAAAAATCAGCAGAGTTTTCAAGAATCAAATTGTTGATGTTTGAATTGATCTTTTCTGCATCATTCTTTTTTTCCAGGGCCGATTTGATTTCATCCTGAAGTTTGTATGAAACCTCAATCATGTTGAGTTTATCCATTCCGAGGTCTTTCAGAACGGTGTTATTCGATCGCTGTGCTTCTATTTTTGAAAGGTCAAATTCCTGCACATTCACATTAAGCTCTCCCCTTTTTTGAACGACCTCTGCAAGAACTTCCGAAGGATTTTCAACCGGGGAATCAAACTGATTTACAATTTTTACATTTTCGATTCCATTTTCTGTTAGGTGCTGTATTTGTTGCTTTAAAGGCCGAAATTCCTTCATGAATGGAATAGAAACAATCGAACGAAATTCTCTGGTTGATCCGTTCACTGTCATGACATATTCGTACTTTCCGCCTTTTGGAAAAGTAATTAAATACGAACCATTGTCATTTGAATTGAATTTCCCGATAAAATCACCACTTGCGTAATCTCGAATCGAGAAATCAATTTGTTTGATGGTTGTGTCAATGACTGATCGAAAATCTCCTTTGACAACTGCCATTTGAATTGGGACTCGATCAACCTTCACTTTGTACACATGCAGAAACCCTTCCTGACTCTGTCGGGAAGAAGCAAAAACGGCATCTCTGTTTAGGGAGTCTACCACATAAAAAACATCATCATCTGGCGAAGAAATGGCAAAGTCCATATTCTCGGGTTTACCAAAGCGATTCGTCTCAGGATCGTATTTTGACCTGAACACGTCGTATCCGCCCATAGAATTGTGTCCTTTGGAAGAGAAATACAAATAATTTCCATCCGGGTGCATATAGGGAAAATCTTCATCCAAAACAGTATTAACTTCACCCGGAAGCGCCTGTGGTTCTCCCCAGGAATTATCGGGCAACTTTCGCCTCACGTAAATATCCTTGCCGTTTTCTCCCCGATCTCCGAAACTGGAGTAATAGATAACTTTTGGATCTGCAGGGAAATGGATTAATGGGACGTGATTGTTTTTTTTATCAACTTTCGTTTGAAATTCAGCAGTGACAAGCAAGCTGCCACCAATATTACTCAAATCATATATCCTGAAAAATTTATCTATCGAAATTTCTTTCTTGTCTGTGACGATAATATCTGTGATAGTCGTCATTAATCTCCTTCCGTTCTCACATTCTAAAACTCCTCTCTCGGCATCAAATTGCGGTGACTCCTTGTTACGTTGGCTCAGGTAAAGTTTATATTCTTTGATGGCATCGTTGAACATATAGGAATAATGCAAAGATCTCCCATAGAAATAGTGAAATTCAGGAGGTAATCCCTGGGTATTCAACGCCGCTGCACGAAGGTATTTGAGAGATTCTGTTTTCTTATTGGATTGAAATAAAAGGCAAGCACCATAACGGAAATTATATTCGTAACTTCTCGGGTTTTGAGCCAGTAATCTCACATACAGAGGAGATGCATCCAGGTATTTTCCGGCAATAAAAAATTTATCTGCTTCCGCTTTCAATTGCTCCTCAGTTTGAGAGACAACAAAGCCGTGAAGCAGTAAACTGCATAACACAATAAAGCACCGGTAATTCAACACCTTCCGCAATACAATTCCAATAAACGCTTATAGTACGATTATTTGCGTGAAAAGTTCATTTTATTCTCTTCACCATTCAAAAGACGTTTGATGTTCTTTCTGTGAGCGATAATAACCATTGAACTTACAAGAATACTGAATGACAATAACCATACCGAATCTACCTTCAAAATAAACCTAACTATCAAAGGAAATACTGCAGACGCAATGATGGCACCCAAAGAAACAAATCGGGTTGACAAAAAAACGAATAGAAAAACACCAAGTGCAATTGCTGCGGCCAATGGAGCAATTCCAATAACTACACCAAGTGAGGTGGCCACTCCTTTACCACCCTTGAACTCAGCAAACACAGGAAATAGATGGCCGAAAACTGCTAAGAAAGCACATAATATCTGCATTTTTATGAACGAATCGTCCAAAGAATCAAACAAAAATAATGGCAGAAAAACAGCAAGAACTCCTTTTAGGATATCAATTCCTAAAACAAGTATTCCGGGTTTTTTCCCAAGAACTCTGAAGGTATTTGTTGCCCCGGCATTTTTACTGCCATGTTCACGTACATCAATGTTATACTTCCATTTCCCAATCCAAACAGCAGTAGGAACGGAACCCAATAAATAAGCTGTAATTGCAATTAAAACAATGTAAATCATTCGAACAATCTTAGAAATTTACTCAAATATATTTTTTGTGTAGTCGTTTCGTACTTGAAATTCTTCAATTTTCTCTTATCCTCTTTAATGGCATCAATTGCAGACGTGAAATCAGTATCGCCTGAAATAATCCGCATTATTCCATCTTTTTTAACCATCGAATAGTCAAAATAATAATCTCTACCTCCCGGAATATCTATTTGAAAAGCAAATTTATCCGGGGCCGCCTCGGAATAATTCTGCTGGAAAAATGCCCTGAATGGCACTTGTTTCACTACCGGTTTTTCATACATATTCAACAATACAACTGTAGGTGAATAGGTAATTAACCCGCGTTCTTGATTGGATATTTTGTCAAATGAAGTGACTTTCAGTCCTGTAATAGTAACTGTTTTTTCTAATTGTTCAGGAAGTTTTTTCAATTCTCCCTTGATGGTATAATCTGATTTGATCCTGTCTGCTGTGCGCTGATCTGTCCATTCAACGAGTGACTGCTCAAAAGTGGTGCTCGCAAGATCCATAGGTTTTAACCCTTCAACAGCGAGAATTCTGGTAGCCACGTCTTCCATCAAGCCCTTATCAATAGGAAAACTCATGCGCGCTGTCAAATTCATGGTAGTTTTTCCGGTGGACTTTTCGTAGTCAGCAGTACCCACAGCATCAATCGACACATCCCCAAAATCCATTCCCAAGCCAATTTTCCCTTCACCATGCAATGAACAAGTCTCCGTATGAAGTGATAAAAAATCTCCTTTCTCAGATCGGTTGAGAAGTTTTTCTTTCGTACCTATTTGGAATTCCTTGGCATCCGGATTATATTGAAGTAAGCCGCTCACAGACATGGATGGTTGATCATCCCACTTTGCCAGTGGGGAAAGGAAAACTGGATACAACCTGATACTATCAGTCTGAGGTGAATTTCTCCAAATAATACCCGAGAATATTGGATTTCCTTCGAAATCCAACATGTTTGGTTCTATCGGGATTTGAATATTGTCAGGATCGATTTTAGCACTAAAGGTGATCCAAGTTTTTGGGAAATTTTCACAGGTATGATTGATTCTGGTGGCTCCTGTAAAGATGATTGTTGGTAATGCAGCCTTGACAGTGACATCGCCATAATAATCGAATTGCTTACTCAAATAAAACTTAGCATCCTGACCAATTTTACCGACTGCTTCAGTTTGTTGAGTGCTATCCACATAAATCTGCTCCATAAAGAAATTAGTCAACACGCTATCGCGATCATAATATGGATATGTTCCCTGTCCTTTGTAATTCATTCGAGCAAGAATTTCGAGATCGCATTGTACGAACTTGTGGTATTGAGTAATGTAATTGGCAACAATTTCAGCATTTTTAAGCATATCGATTTTTGCCTTTCTCCGTATTACCATCTTCATAGAATCAGGATAAATCCGAGCGTCTGCAACATCCACATATTTGACTTGTTCACAGAAGATAGATCGCTGCTTTAAATCATATTTTGCCACCGGAACCTTAAACGTCAAAGAATCCTGGTCGGGATGTAATGAAAAGAAATTTGGGCCAACCATGTCCATATCTGTTTCGATGGTAATATCCTTTTCTCCGGCCTTATCAAGCTGCAGCTCGGCATAATCCATAAACCATGAAAAACGGTCCATACGACACATATACTGGTTTACTGGAAAGTTGACTTGAGAAGTCCCCCTATTTGATTTGAACTGACCATTTCTCTCCTTAAAGGAGATATTTGCCTGAACATTGTCTGCCTGGAATGCCACGGCTCCCTCTCCCTCCTCAGCAAAGGTGTTTTTGAGACTAAAACTAGAGGTGTCCGCATTTATTTCCCACCGATTAAACCGGTAATTTGAAGAAATGGTCGTAGCTGTTTTAAAATTGAACATTCCCCGTCCAGTCATCCCCTGAGGCCGGATCAATGCTGTACCCCTCAATTTCGCTTCACCTTTGAAGAAATTCAATTCCTGTTGGGGCGTAGAAGAAGCTTTCAATAAATTTTCCTTTGGAACATAACAGATGTATGCGTCTTTAGACTCAACATCAGGAAATTGAACACCTTTCTCCGTTGGCCTATTGACAAAACTTGCGAAACCTACGGTTGAATCCGGCATAAAATACAATGCTTTTGAAATAGAGGTAGATTCCACAAAATTGATGGTTCCTGCCCCTTGAAGTCCATTGTTTGAAAGAAGAATCTTGTTTTCGTATTTCGCACCGGTACCGTAGAAATCGTATCCTCCATCGGGTGCCTTGGTCGAGAATCCAAATGAATAATCTGGCATAATGACAAGATCCTCCGTAATTTTTGGAAAAATCCCGGCAGATGTCAGCTCGCCTTTTAAATGAAAGGACAACTCATTAAAATTATCCATGCTGTCAATCTCAAACGGAAATACTGTATAGTAGAATCTCGAACTGTCATAGACGCCTCTGGATATTGTTTTGTCATTGTAATACACAAAACAATTCTTTTCGATGATGAGTTTTGGATAGGTACTGATATCTGCATTATTTCCTGACCTGTTCGTCGGATCATCTACGAGTAATTGACCTACAATACCATTGATCGAGCTCTTCATTGCAATCACTTTGTCACCATCCTCTTTTTTCAGTGGTCTGACACGCAATAGCGAACGATACGTCTTTAATAAGTTGATTTTATTTTCTGCGTAATTGTAATTGGCACTCAATGCCTGAACTTCAATTTTACCTGAATTTATCCAACCACTGAATTCAAAATTCCGATTCTGCTTTACCACCACTCTAGCCCCCTGAGGAAATACTCTGGTAAACTGCTTATCTGAAAGGCTTACTGCGTCAACACCATTTAAATCCAATTCGAGCGTACCAAGATTCATTTTCCCGAAATAAGTCATCAGACGTCTCTCTTCCGCTTGTTTTGCGTAAAGTTCTGCCATTGACTGCAAGTTTGGATCATTTTTAATTTGATCCTCGGTAAAGCCTTGAAGTTCCTTTGGTCTAAAATCAGCAATGAAATTTAAATAGTCATAATCCTTCTTTTTTGCTTTCCCCTGCACAAAGTGCTGTAGCTTAGGATTTACCGAAACCATATTTGCCTCCTGATCATAATTAATAAATCCGTAAGCAGAAAGGTCTATCAAAATTGGACGTGCCTGCTCAATAGTTTTTCCCAAAGCTGTGGCGGCCTTACCTTCGTTCATGACATACTCATCGTACTTATTGCAATATTTCCACATTTGCTGAAGTGGATTGGTCGTCTCCAAACCTTGAATGCGGTCAAAGAGCCGTTCATCGAAATATAACTTCGATTCAAATCTTGCCACCCGCTGTTCCTGAGAGGTACCGAAGTCGTACGTAAAATAAACGTCTTGCTCGTCGGTTTTCCATGTCATTTTGGCTACATATCCATCTAATTGATGATATGTATCACTAAAGGGTGCCATTCCATTTCCATTTTTACTGCGCGTAAATTCGACGATTTTTTTGTCTACATCATAACTAAAGATACAACCGGGATGACTGATGGAATCACCCGTATTTAGGAAGAGGGCAGTAGAGGCGTTGTTGAAGGAAATCCGTGTTGGATAAATATAAATGACCTGTCCGGAGGCCTTTACAAAGACCTTCCCGTTTCTATACAATTTTATTCTTGCAGGTTCTTTGGCATTTCCCATACCCACAAAACTTGCTCCTTGCATAGAAAAGCCACCATCATAATCTACATCTGGTTTAATGTTCTTTATTAAAAGACGTTTTTCGTACGATAGAAACTGAGGATAAATTTTGTCTTCCTCACGGTTGATTGTAAATGCCCTATCCGTTATAGCCCCTTTAATTGGCGCCGAAAAGTATTTTGTTTTAAGTGAGACCGAGTCGGCGTTGAAGTTTGGTGATTTGCAGGAAACATCATAGTTTCCGATAGTTGCAATCGTTTCCTCTCGAGAAATGCCAACCTTTTCCCATGTTAAATTTCCTCCATTTCCAATCCATCTTTTCATCAATGGTTCGTATATTCCGTTTGTATTGAATACCACCACAGAATCGATGTAAGGTTGATCATCTTTAGTTTTCGAATTTCGGTTAACAACCCTACATACCAGGTTCCCTCCTTTACAGTTGATGAGAGGTTTATCGGTGAATTCAAAGGAATACTCACCACGTTCGAAGTACCATGTGAAATTCGACGCCTCAGCAAGCTTACGTTCTGAAAAAAAACCTGCAGAGAGCTCTATGAATTCCTCGAATCTCTTAATATTTTTTCCATCGAGCATTTTGTCAACCGAATTATGCCATGCCTGATAACTGGAAGTGGACTGCTTACCTTTGACAAAAGAGTACACCGAAAAAACATACTGATATATTTCCGGATAAGGCTTTAAATTTCTAGAAGACATAAGATTACACGTTTCCACCATCTTGGTAAAGTAGGATTCCGGAAAATCCGAGGATTCCAAAAGCATTTTAGGAAGCGCCTTTTTGGTGAAATCAGCGAACTCTCCCCGACCAAATTCCGTAAGGGAACGATCTAGCTCTTTTACAAACTTTTCCCGGTTGTTTGGAAAAATCGTTTGCGATGAAATTGAATGTACGAAAACAATACAAAAAAGAAGGTACAGATAGCGCATAATACTAGGATTTTTGAAATTCAATGGCAGCCCAATTATCTCTTGTTAAAATATATTTTTTTTCAAAACCAACTTCCCCTGCAAGTGCTATCAGTTCTTCACAATCTGAATGAAAGAAACCACTTAAAAACAACCTTCCATTTTGGGATATTTTTTTAGAGTATTCTGGCAAATGAACCTTGAGAACATTTTTATTGATATTTGCAAGAATCAATTCGAATCCCTCTGTCTTTACGACATCCATATCACCACATAGAAATTGAATGTTCTTGCATTGATTCCGGAGTGCATTTTCTTCTGCATTTTCAACAGACCACTCTTCTATATCCACGGCCAGAACTTCTCCTGCACCCAATTTCTCTGCAATTATGGCCAAAACCCCTGTGCCGGTTCCCATATCTAAAACCTTAAACGGGAATGGATGAACATCAAACAGTGCACGAGACATCATCCAAGTGGTTTGGTGATGCCCGGTTCCAAAAGACATTCGGGGCATAATTTCCACTACCATTCCATCCGGATTCTCCAGTTTGTGAAATGGCGCCATAATTGTCAAAAGATTCTCGATCTCAACAGGTTCAAACTCACTTTCCCAAAGCTCGTTCCAGTTTTGGTGGGGAATTAGTTGAATTTCA
>JAJTDX010000007.1:0-589 GCA_021298235.1 Cryomorphaceae bacterium
ACTGTTACGTATCAATGGAAGAAGGATGGTGTAAACATAAGTGGCGCAACGAATTCAACCTTGAACTTAACGAATGTGAACTCCTCAGATGCTGGTAATTATACCGTTGATATAGTTGGTGGAAGCTGCGGTACATTTAGCTCACAGGTTGCAGTACTAACGGTGCTGGCACTGCCAACAGCGGTTATCTCGACAGCAACTCCATCAATCTGTCAGGGTGGGGTAGCTACATTGACTGCGAGTGGAGGCTCTTCTTACGTTTGGGTTGGCACTCTTGGAATATCAGGTGATACTCAAATCGTTACACCTTCCTCAACAACAACGTATACAGTTACAGTTACCGATGCGAATGGTTGTCAGGCATCAACATCACAAACAATTACAGTAATCAATACTCCTTCTCCTACTGGTTTCTCAGAACAAACCTTCTGTTTCTCCGGTACTGTTTCAGATCTGCAGGCTAACGGTCAGAACATCCAGTGGTACAATCCATTGATTGGAGGAGGAACAACGCCGCTCAATCCGGGTGATGCGTTGGTTGATGGATTTGCTTATCAGGCCACACAAACAGTCGATGGATGTGAAAGTC
>JAJTDX010000007.1:610-64798 GCA_021298235.1 Cryomorphaceae bacterium
ATCAGGCCACACAAACAGTCGATGGATGTGAAAGTCAAAATCAGTTTGTTGTAACGGTGGACATTATAACTTTCTCTAATGGTGTCAACCTGAACGGATCGACATTAACAGCAGCTGCTACAGGCGCAACTTACCAGTGGATCGATTGTGATGATAACAATGCGGCGATCAACGGTGCAACGGCCCAGACGTTTACCCCTGTACAAAACGGAAATTACGCGGTGGTGATCACTGCAAACGGATGTTCCGATACGAGCGCCTGTGTTTCGATCACAACTGTTGGTTTGGATGAGGATAAATTGGATCTGTTGACGATTCAGCCGAACCCGACAAGTGGATTGCTTATGATCACGGTTTTACAACCAACAAATGCGGTGGTCAGTGCTGCCAACGGAACAGTCATTGCCACATTGAAATTGGAAGGTGAAACAATTCTTGACGCAACGCAATTTGCAACAGGTGTTTATTATCTGCGCACATCTGAAGGGCAAACAGTGAAGTTTATTAAACAATAATTACAATTAAACCAAAGAAACCGACTTTGCCTTATGTGAAGTCGGTTTTTTATTTAAAGGGGCTTAATAATCGCTAAAAAAAAGAGGTCCGAGCGATGCCGAGGACCAATCTACACTAACTCTACCGTCAACTGATCATCCGTTTTCGTGACTTTGAGTAGCCCTTGCTTAGTAAGCGATTTGATACTCACATCCCACTGCTTTCCGCTTAAGCCTGCTTTCACTTTCAATGCAGAAAGATCCATTGTTCCTTCATTTTGCACCAGATCGAAGATCAATTTCTCGTTCTCGTTCAATTCGAGCTTATGGGATTTCACTTCAGGGCGCATTTGCGGGAAGAATAATACTTCCTGGATCGATGGATTATTGGTAAGGAACATGATCAGACGGTCCATTCCAATACCCAAACCTGAGGTTGGTGGCATTCCATATTCAAGAGCTCTTAGGAAGTCTTGGTCGATAAACATTGCTTCGTCATCGCCGCGCTCGGATAATTTTAATTGTTCTTCAAAACGTTCACGCTGGTCGATCGGATCATTCAACTCCGAATACGCATTGGCAATCTCTTTTCCGCAAACCATCAACTCAAAACGCTCAGTCAATTCAGGATCGTTGCGGTGGGTCTTACAAAGCGGTGACATCTCTTTCGGATAGTCAGTAATGAAAGTCGGTTGAATATAATTTCCTTCACATTTCTCTCCGAAGATCTCGTCGATCAGTTTTCCTTTACCCATCGTGTTATCCACATCGAGACCCATGCCTTTTGCTGCCACAAAAAGTTCTTCTTCCGTTTTACCTGAAATGTCAAACCCGGTGAATTCAAGAATCGCGTCCCGCATGGTCACACGCTTATAGGGAGCTTTGAAATCGATCTGATGTTCACCGAAAGTAGCTTTGGTGGTACCATTTACCGCCATGGCACAATGTTCCAGCAATTGTTCTGTGAAATCCATCATCCAGTTGTAATCTTTGTAGGAAACATAGATTTCCATTGCCGTGAACTCTGGATTATGGGTTCTATCCATTCCTTCGTTTCGAAAGTTCTTCGAGAATTCATATACACCATCAAATCCGCCAACAATCAATCTTTTCAGGTACAACTCATTGGCAATACGCATGTATAAAGGAATATCCAAGGCATTATGGTGAGTAATGAATGGCCGGGCAGTTGCTCCTCCGGGAATGGGCTGGAGAACTGGGGTTTCAACCTCCATGTATCCTGCCTCGTTGAAAAACGTACGCATAGCATTGAACAGCTTTGTACGCTTAACAAACACGTCTTTCACGTGTGGGTTCACAACCAGGTCAACATATCGTTGTCGGTATCTAAGCTCAGGGTCGGTGAATGCATCGTGCACCTTCCCATCTGAATCCGTTTTCGGCAATGGAAGTGGTTTGAGAGCCTTGCTCAAAAGTGTAAATTCTTTTACATTGACTGAGATTTCTCCTACCTGTGTTTTGAAGACTTCCCCTTTGACACCTATAAAATCACCGAGGTCAAGGAGCTTTTTAAATACTTCATTGTAGAGCGTTTTATCTTCACCTGGACACAATTCATCACGGTTGAAGTACACTTGTAGTCTACCGGATGAATCCTGTAATTCAGCAAAGGATGCTTTACCCATAACACGCTGACTCATCATCCTGCCTGCAAGACATACCTGTTTGCCTTCCTGGAATTCTGATTTTATATCAAGGGTGGTGTCAGAAACAGGGTAGGCTGCAGCTGGATACGGATCGATTCCTAGATCTCGTAATTTTTTCAGGGTTTCTCTTCGTTGTAATTCGAGATCAGATAGTTCGAAAACACTCATATAAAAAATTTGAGTTGCAAAGATACGCAAGGAAAGGAAATAGCTAATGTTTTGAATGAATTGAAACCTCAAGGCATATTCTCCGTAGAAATTGAAACTGCTAAAGAATCAATCATTAAATTGGATATGGAGCAAGAGATGGACAACGTTCCCCGATGGAAAAAAATACTCAAAAGAATCTATTATATATCCATTCATGTTCTTGCAGTTTTTGCCTTATTTCTTATCGCAGTAGCTGTGGCTGTTAAGTTTCGGTGGACGAATCAAAGTGGCAGTACGGATGTAAATAATCGATATTTTAATGGCTTGTCCGATAAATATGGGAAAGCACAAACACTTGGAAAGAAACAGATAGATCTAAAAAGATCGGAGCTTCTTCAAAAGATTGGCTTGCTTGCCAAATATAGCCCCGTTGATGCTGTCAAGATCTACAAGGCGTATCAACTGTCAGGTGATGAACTCATAGCCCTGCGAATGTTTGATGCAGCGGCGTTGATGCTAAAAAAGAATAAAACGTTCAATGAGGAGCTTTCTGAATTGATGAAGAGAAGAAAATACGATTCGAGATCTGTCTTTGAGTGGACAAACTATAAGGTTTGGGAGAGTTTTTGCGGTGCCTTGCGACGAGATAAAAAAGCCATCGATTCTGTAGCTCGAATTACAGGAGTTGAGTCACGGCTCATTGTAATGTGCTTGGTGGGAGAGCAAGTGCGAATGTTTAATTCGGGACGAGAGCGGTTCAAGCAATACGTCTATCCATTGACTCGAGTTATGCTACCTAATAATAGAGGATATGGGGTAACAAGTATTCTAGAACATACGGCATTGCGAATCGAACGAAACCTAATCGATAAGAACAGTCCGTTTTATCCGGGTGATTATTTTTACCGGACCTTGAATGTGAAAGATTCTTTCCCCGAGGTTGTAGTTGACACCATCAAAGCGCACAGGCATAAGACCATTCAGCGACTTATCAAGGGAGGAGATCATTTTTATTCGTATCTCTACACGGCATTTTTACTTCGCCAGTATCAAGCCCATTGGACCAAAGAGGGATTTGATCTTTCGTACAGGCCGGAAATTTTGGGAACACTCTTTAATATAGGATTTCACAAAAGCAATCCTAAAAAAGATCCGGAAGCTGGAGGATCTTCCTTTACAGTAGGCAATAAAACATATACGTTCGGGGGACTTTGTTTTGAGTTTTACTACAGTGGTGAGTTAATGGAAGAATTTCCAATGACTTCGCAACCCTTCGTTCCGGTAAAAGAACTCGAGGTGAGAAACAAGTCTTATCTTGAATACATGGATAAGTTGATGAAAGGAGATTCTGTGACGGTCCTTCAGCAATAGTAACTATGCTTTAGTGTCTGGTTGGAGAATTGTAATACCCATAGTGCAAATATCATCCACCTGTTCTTGAGATCCTTTCCATGAATCATGTTCCCGCTCAAGCAACCTCAATTGATCCTCCAATGAGGTCTCATAAATGTCGAGAAGGAACTTTTTAAATGTAGCACTCTTATACTTTTTACCATTTGGTCCTCCAAACTGATCTGCGTACCCATCCGAGTAAAGATAAATTTTGTCTCCCTCATGCAGTTGGGTTGTTTGAGACAGGAATGGATCGATTTGTACAGTGTAACCTACAGGCATTTTCTGAGCGAGTAATTCGTAAAGTATTTTAGTGTCATGCTGGATGATACGAACATGTTCTGACGAAATTCCTGTAAGCTCCCTGCCGTTTCGAAGAAGGTACAATCCATTGTTAGCACCACTCCAGTCCATCACAAGAGATTTTGAATGTATACGAATAACAGAGGCATCCATTCCATCTTTTGAAGCATTGATATCATCAGATTGTGAGAGCTCATTAGCGATTTTTTCCCTTAGTTGATTTAGTATTTCATGAGGCATCGGAGAATCATTTCTAGACATAATTTCCTGAAGGAAGGAGAGCCCAAGCACACTCATAAATGCACCTGGTATACCATGTCCTGTACAGTCGGCTACGCAGAAATAGAAATGATCACCTTGTTGGAATTTCCAATAAAAATCCCCTGATACAATATCTTTTGGTCTGTAGAGAATTACATCCGGAAATACGGAGCTATCCACCCGGTCAACCTTTTTTTGTAGTGCTGATTGAATTCTTTTGCCGTAGTTTATTGAATCGGTGATCTCTTTGTTTTTACGCTCTATTTCACGGTTTTTGTTCTGAATTCGTTCCTGCTGTAAATTGAGGTAGCTATGAGCCCGGGAAAATAGGATTGTAAATGCCAATAGTATAAAAGTTATCATTGTAGAACTTTCCCATGTTGCTCCAAGATTGTACAGGAATAAACCAGTTAATACTGCCAATATTCCAACAAGAATTTGTCCAATTATTGCTCTTTTGAACATGAAGGAGGCCCCGACAATTATGTTGATCATCAGGCACCAACCCGGAGAATTTACTCCTGAAACGTATTGAAATAAAAAATAAAAGGCTCCATTTATAAGTAAAACAAAATAACCGGGATTTTCATATTTCATCTTGTCACTGATGTAAAAAATCGATGATGCTACAATCGGAAATACTGGCAAAAGACACAGTGTATAGACCCAGTTTTGAGATAAGAGTATACAAAGAAGTCCGAAGCCAATGTCGATGATCGGAAAGATTCCGAAGAGATATTTCCATTGCTCAGTCTGAAAAATATTTTGGTCTTTTGCCTGATTCATGATGCTGGAATTGAATGCCTAAAGGTAATTAGAATAGTGAAATTCATATTAAAACAAATAGATTTAAGCGCGAGAAACGGAATGAGAATAAAGAAAAAAACCAGAGGCCGCAACATCGCTCTCGCTCTGCTTCTCACTCTGGTTTTTGTACCCTTAATGTTTGTATTGTCGAACCAAATCAAGCAAAGTTTAGAGTCCAAAACCTTTGGGTCTTGAGAGCGAGTTTGAGTGTGAGCGTGAAGAAAAAAAACAGAGTCGTGCTTCACTCTCGTTTTCACGCTTTTGGTTCCATAAAAACAATTTGCAGATTACAGAGTGAGTTTGAGTGTGAGCGTGAAGAAAAAAAGCAGAGCCGTGCATCGCTCTCGTTTTCAAGCTTTTGGTTTTATAAAAACAATTTGCAGATTACAGAGCGAGTTTGAGTGTGAGCGTGAAGAAAAAAAGCAGAGCTGTGCATCGCTCTCGCTCTCACACTCACTCTGCTTTTTTGTACCCGAGGCCGGAATCGAACCGGCACTCCCGAAAGAACAGGATTTTGAATCCAGCGCGTCTACCAGTTCCGCCACTCGGGCATTGGATTGTGCTTTTCGGTCGGCAAATATAAAAATTCCCTGATTAACTCAGAATTTCTGTTCAACTTTAATTTCTTATTGGAAGCGTGGATTATCTCCTCTAAGAATGCAAAAATGAATAACTTCGTCAAGTTACATGAAGAAAATTCTTATCAGAAATATCAAAGGGCTTGTTCAGGCGAGTGAATCGATTCCCCCGGTTCTTTCAGGGCAGGATATGAAGCGTGTTCCCGTAATAGAAAATGCATTTCTTGCACTTGACGAGGGGGAAGTGGTTGCGTATGGACCGATGGAAGACCTCGGAGCCATTGATGATTGGAGTAATTTGGAAGTTGTTGATGCTGAGGGACGGTACGTATTTCCTGCCTTTTGTGATTCTCATACACATGCTGTTTTTGCCAGGACGAGAGAAGAGGAATTTGTTGACCGAATTCACGGATTGACCTACGAGGAGATAGCCTTGAAGGGGGGAGGTATTCTCAATTCGGCCCGTCGACTGAATGAACTTTCCGAGGAGGAACTTTATGACTCAGCACGTGAACGGATTTCACATTTCATTTCTTTGGGTACGGGTGCCCTTGAAATTAAATCGGGTTATGGTTTAACGGTCGATGCTGAATTAAAAATGCTTCGTGTGATCGACAGATTGAAACGAGAATCTCCCATCACCATTAAACGAACTTTTCTAGGAGCACATGCGTTCCCGGCGGAATTTAAGCAAGATCAGGAAGCTTACATTCGAATTGTAATTGAAGAAATGTTGCCTCGAATAGCCGAAGAAGGACTGGCAGATTTTATTGATTGTTTTTGTGAGAGAAATTATTTTTCGGTCGAACAAATGGGAAGAATTCTATCAGCAGGAAAGGAATATGGATTGATCCCAAAAGTTCATGTTAATCAATTTTCGGTGCTTGGTGGAATTCGGAAGGCAGTCGAGCTTGGTGCACTATCTGTGGATCATCTGGAGGAGATGGCTCAGGATGATCTGGAAGCTCTCAAAGGATCCGGATGTATCGCAACATTTCTTCCGGGTTGTTCTCATTTTCTTGGAATTCCGTTTGGTGATGCGAGAAAAATTATTGACGAAGGATTGCCGGTTGCTCTGGCAAGTGATTTTAATCCGGGTTCAGCACCCTCTGGAAATTTGCAACAAGTATGGTCGCTTGCCTGCATAAAAATGAAAATGTCTCCCGAAGAAGCATTGAATGCATTGACTGTGAATGCCGCCTACGCCATGGGGCTTTCAGAAACGCACGGAAAAATAGCTTTAGGAAGAAAATCTCCGATACTTATAACAAAACCGATTTCATCATTGGCTTATATTCCCTATTCCTTTGGTGAATCTCATGTTGAACGAGTTCTGATTTAAATAAGAGAATGAGGAGAGTTTTAGTTGTTTTTATTCTTTTGTTAGTAGAATTCGGGCACTCTCAGTCAGTTGTTCGAGAACACAGATTGCTTTGGGAGATCTCCGGCAACGGTCTTGCAAAGAAAAGTTATCTTTTCGGTAGCCTACATTCCAATGACAAAAGGGTATTCAATTTTTCTGATTCCACGTACATTGCTCTCGTAAATTCACCTTCGGTTGTTTTGGAAACAGATCTGTTCTCGCTCTTTCCGGAATGGGACACACGGACGGAAGAACCCACAATTTTCATCGATAATTCAGGAAAACCTTACACAGGGAACGATCGACCGACCAAAACGTTGTACGGAGATGAAAACGGGATGCCTCAATTTATGGATGCCTTTTTTCAGCAATATTGCTTCAATTCGGGCAAGGGGTTCTATCAATTAGAGGCTCCATTAGATCAGCTGAAAACCATGAAGAATTGGATGCAAAATGATAAAGCACTCTTTTTCGTAGATCCAAACGAGGGTCAGGAGAAGTTGATTGACTTCTATCTGAAAGGCGATATCAATTCCCTCGATAAGCTCATGCGAAGCAATCTTTCTAGAAATGAAGGGATGTACGAGGAAATAATTATTTCCAGAAACCAAAAAATGGTACAAAAGCTGGATTCAATTCTTCGTATTTCACCCGTTTTTTGTGCTGTGGGTGCTGGTCATCTCGCGGGTGAATTGGGCATGATTAATTTATTACGGCTCAAAGGGTATCGGCTACGGCCAGTTGTCGCATCTTTTTCTGAACCTTCTGTGGATGCGAAAAGAATGGTGCGTACTCCGGGAATTTTCAAATACTACCATGAACCTGCTCACCTACTCGCTGTTTTTCCGGGTAAGCCTTCAGAGAACCTCTCTTCAGAGGGTAATGTAAGTTTAATTTACAGAGAGCTCGGTCAAGGAAATACCTATTCCGTAGAAATTTTTCCGCTAGATGAATCAAATTTAATCCCTCTCCGCGACCAAGCCACCATTCTGATTGCGAGTCCGGATGAGTCGTCTTTTGAGTGTAGAACCTTGGATGATGGAACTGAGATTTGTGAAGGAATTGGGGATAGCTATCCAGAAGGATTTCACTGGATCAGACTAATTCAAAGCGATACACATTTGATTGTAATGAAAGTGTATGGGGGAAATAAATTCATGAATTCAAACCGTCCTCGTTCGTTTTTTGATAAAGTGGGATTTGAATAGGTTTTCAATTTATTTTTGATTGGATCCTACGTTTATGTGATATGGAAAAATTTACGGATAAAGTTGCTGCATATATTTTAGATCAAAAGTTCTCCCTTAAGGATGTGGTTGTTGTACTGCCCTCTGAAAGAGCAAAGAAATATTTGGCTGCTTCTCTTTATGATCTCTCCGGTAAACCACTCCTTGCGCCCTCCATGTTTACCATCGATCAGTGGATAAGAACATTAAGTGACAGGGTGATCCTTGACCGTACGCGTGTTCTTATTGAACTTTATTCAATTTATCTTCAGGATGTTGATCCCTCACAAAATATAGAATTCGATGAATTTATGAGTTGGGGAAATACCCTCTTGTCCGATTTCGATGAAATTGACCGATACAAAGTTTCTCCTAAAGTAGTTTTTCAGAATCTGCAATCGATCCAGGAGCTAGAGCAATGGTCCTTCAATGAAGAAGAGCTTTCTGCAGGACAGAAAAAATTTTTAGAGTTCTGGGAAAAGTTACCGGGATACTATGAAGCACTCAATCATGTTCTGGATCAGAAGGGATGCTGCTACGCAGGCAGTGCCTACAAGTTTGTTTCTGAAAACATCGATAGAGCCTTCCTCAATAATAAGGACCAAGTATTTGTTTTTGCAGGATTCAATGCCTTGTCGACCTCTGAGAAAGAAATAATTCGGCAGTTGTATCGGATGGGAAGAGCCCACGTTTTGGTTGATGCAGACACCTATTATCTGGATGATCAAAATCATGAGGCTGGCAGATTTCTGAGGTCTTTCATGTCTTACCTCGGTGTGCAAGAATTACCATTTGTTTCTGACCGCCTTGCGAATGCTCAGAAAGATCTTAAGATCATTGAATGTGCTCAGGAAACAGGTCAGGTGAAGGTTGCAGCAACAGTTCTTGCAGCAATGACTCCTGAAGATTTAGATGATACTCTTGTCTTGCTTGCAGATGAGGACCTCGTGGTGCCGCTGGTGCGCAACTTGCCCAAAAAGATTTCCAAAGCCAACATCACCCTCGGACTTCCGCTTAGGAATACGGCAGTTCGAACATGGCTCGAAATGATGTTTGCCATTCAGGAAAACAGAGCCCGCTTTAAAACAAATGCAGCGTACATTTTTGATATTCAAAGATTCTGGAATCATCCTTTCACCCTTCTTTTTCTTACTGAGGATGATCGAAAAGAGTTGATTTATCGGGAGCAGGAATTGATACGGCGAAACAGTATTTTTATCAATCTCGATAATCTTAAGTTGAATACCCATATTACCGCGCTGACGAAGCTGGTGTTCGAACCATGGAATGCCAATTGGAAAATGGCCGTATCGAATTTTAGAAAGATTAACGCGCTTTTATATTCCTGCTTCAGGGAGGATGATGAGTTGGAAAGAGCAGCAGTAGAATCATTGGATAAAGGGTTGATTGACTTTGAAAATTTACTCAATGAAGGAATCCCGGAAATAAATCTAAAAGGGTTTAAACAATTGTTTTCTCAACATTGGTCTCGTTTGTCTTTGGCATATCATGGCAATCCTCTGAATGGGATTCAGATAATGGGATTACTTGAAACCCGATTACTTGACTTCAAAAACATCATTATACTCGGGTTCAACGAAGGTTCATTACCACCGGTAAATCCGATGCAGACCATGATTCCAATGGATTTGCGCTCTTATCTAGAGTTGCCGACGATTCGCGAAAAACAAGGGCTTTTTGCACATCATTTTTACAGATTGTTGCATCAGTGTGAGCGCATGTGGATCACTTACACCACCTCCAAGGAGAATGTCGGAAGCAATGAACAAAGCCGATACCTTTTGCAGATGGAACTTGAATGGGCACGGTCAAATAACGGTATCAGCATTGAACGTTCTCACTATTCTATTCCAATGGCTCAAAATGGCAATGCCGGTGCTGTTAGCATTGAGAAAACCCCTGAGATTATCCGTCGGTTGGATGAGTTTTTCAGAAAGCCGGTTTCTGCATCTGCATTGAACAAGTTTATCACATGTCCTCTTGATTTTTATTATAGGTATTTGCTCGAGTTTGGAGAAGAGGAATCTATAGAGGAGGGTGTAGAGAGCAATACCTTCGGAACGATAATTCATTCTGCGCTTGAATCGTTGTACAAACCGTTCGCACGTCACGATGACAACGGGGATTTAAAACCCATTCAGCCCTCTAATATTTTACCGGGCGATATCGATCAAATGCTCACAGAATTCAAAGAGTATATTTTTCAGGGATTCCTAAATCATTTCGATAATGATGTTTCTGCATTTCAGTCCGGAAGAAATTTACTCAGCTATGAGATGGCATGTGAGCTTACTGAGCGAATTCTTCGAAAGGAAAAAGATTTTCTGGAGCAACAAACCGAACCAGTGTTTATTGAGTTCATCGAGGCGCATCTCATTGGTGAAGTGGAAATAGAACTGAATGGTGAAAAAAGAACGATCATGTTGCGAGGTTTTGTTGACCGAATTGATTCTGTCGGAGGCAAATGGCGAATCATTGATTACAAGTCAGGCTAGGTGAAAAAGGACGATGTGCAGCTGAAAGAGTTCACGACCGATTTGTCGCTGGTAAACTATTTCGCTTCTACGAAACATGCAATTCAATTGGCCTTTTACACATACCTCTTCAGACAAAAGATGGGTGTTTTACCCAATAGTGCTTGTATTTACTCTCTGGTCAATTTGAATGAGGGCTTGTTTGCTTTTGAAGCGGCCGGAATGGATCAACAACAACTGATGGAATTATTCCCCAAATTTATTGAGGAGTTGCTTACCGAGATCTATAAGTCGGACACACCTTTTGAGCATCAGGTACTGGGACTAAGAAGTTGGTGTCAGTATTGCGAATAAAAAGACCTGAAAAGAATCTTAGGAAGATAAAAATTCTTTTCAGGTCACTGCAAGGAATTAAACCAGTATCACATGTGTGACAATCTTATGACGAATTTCGCATGAAAAAGGTTGTCCTTGGGATAAATTAAATTTGAAATAAGGTATCAGTCTGTGCGGAATCTGTTAAGCATCGCAGCTCCACTTCCTTTTAGAACTGACAAAAGAGTAGGGTCCAAAATATTATCTAATTCCTCTTTTGGGTTTTCTCGATATAATCGAGCCATGTCCAAAAGATTTTCCACGAAGGCAAGATTGAGGTGACAAATAATCTTGAAGATGTCTCTGGCTTTTTCGTTGTCTTTTTGAGGAATAAAGTCACGCCAGTTCAAGAGCATATCATGAAATTCTTTCATTTTCTCATATTCCTTGTTCGCATCCTCCAAATCTGATGTAAGCTTTTCTTCTCTTTTCTGGCTATATTCAAATTTTTCTCGGTATTCGTGGAATAAACATAGGTAGTGGTCGGCATCACTTTCAGAAAAGAGAGTAGAATCTAGTTCATCGTTCAAGTCCTCAATTTCATTCTTTAGAGACAGGATAGTTTTCTCTAATTCTGCAACTTTTGATTTCAGAGATAGGTTTTCAGATTCAAGTTTTCGAACTTTTTTATCGGTTTCCATGGTAAGAATATTTGACTTAAATATAAACCAAAGCCACGGAAATAAAAAACGATTTTAACGCCGATTAGAATTCGAGAAAAAAGGATGGGCCAAAAAAAGTTTGACTGAAAACTAAAAGAATAATTAGTACAGCTCCATCTTCAGGGCAGTACGATAATCTTTAATCTCTTCCCGGTTAATCTTATGGTCGGCGTTTTTAAGAAGATTAAGAAGATAAAGAAGGTTTTCCTTGTCTTCGATCTCCAATGGATATTCGTTTCCTTCCTCATCCTCTTCATATTGTGCTTGAACGTCAAACGCTTGGTTCTCTCCGAGGTATTCGTAAGTCAAACGTAACACTTTAGTAACTAAAGGATCTTGTTCCTTAAGTGCAAACTCTCTCAATTCTTTAAGGTCGTCGATCAGCTTGGATGCTTCCAATCCTTTCTTTTCAACCTTAGAGATCACATCATCTAACTTCTTATTTGCTGCTGCACTTTTCATACGGGAAACTAATTTCGGATACAAATGTACACAACTTGTACAAAAGACAATACTGTTTAAAGGTACATTTAATCGCAAAAGTGAATAAAAAAAGGAAGACCCCTAACTTCTCCGTGCAAATCGTATTTTTGTGTTGATGCTTGAACTTACAATCAAAGGTTTTGTAACCGGGTTTATCCTCGCAATTATGGTCGGTCCGGTCTTCTTTGTACTCCTTGAAACGAGTATTCGCAGAGGGGTGCGTGCAGCCTTGGCCTTTGATTTTGGTGTTCTATTAAGCGATTTGTTTTACATCTTAATTGCCTATCTTTTTTATTCGGAAGTATCTTCTGTGATTAGTGGCGAAAGGAAGGACCTAATGAAATTGATCGGTGGTACACTTTTTCTAGTGTATGGATTTGTTTCTTTTTTTAAACCACCCAAAAGATCGAGTGAAAGCGACATTGATGATTCTCTGAATGCTGCCAAAGATTATGTCTTTTTGGCTGTGAAGGGCTTCTTATTGAACTTCGCTAATCCCATGGTTATTTTCTATTGGTTTAGCGTGATCACTCTCGGTGCGAAAAATTCTCCTGATGGAGAATCTGATTGGCTCTTGCTATATTTTCTGATTGTTCTTTTGCTAACCTTTTTCTCTTTCGATGTGTTGAAGATTTTCGGTGCGAAAATGTTGCGACCATTGGTAACTGACCGAGTTTTGAGAACACTAAATCAGTTCATCGGAATTGTCTTTGTAATCTTTGGTGTTTTTCTGATTATTCAAGGAATAAGTGTTCTTGTCAAGTAACGTAAAATTGAACCAAACGATTTAGTAAAATGAAGTCTATGAGATATTTACTGTGTTTCTTCATAAGTTTTAATACTATATCTTTTTACTCCCAAGTCGTGAATAAGGAAAATCTCTCAGCGAAGGAGTCGCTCTTTTGGGATTTTAACCGATCGCAAATTCAGGCTACCGGTTCCTACTATAAGGATGCTATTGAAACAACTGATCAAAAACACGGCAAATGGGTTTATTTTGACCGGTACGGTCAAATGGAAGAGGAGCGGAATTATTACAAGGACATGCTCCATGGGAAAGTTACGCTTTACTATCCGAACAAAAAGATCAGACAGGAAGGATATTTTATTCTTGGCAAACAAGATAGTATTTACCATGAATACTATGAAAATGGCAAATTATCCATCCAAGGAAACTATAAGTTAAATTCTCCAATTGGCCGTTGGACCTACTATTATTTGGACGGTCGAGAAAAATCGGTTGAGGAGCTCAAGGAGGGACAAAGTTTTATTTGGTCGTTCTGGCTTCCGGATTCATTACATACACAGACAATAGTAGATGGCACGGGAGAAATGGCAACCTATCACACGAATGGAACAGTAAAGGAATGGTACAATTTTAAAGATGGTCTTAAGGATGGACCTTTTGAGGAGATCAGTGTGTACGGCTACACAACACTCAAAGGGTTTTTCAAGGAAGGCGAAAAAGACAGTACCTGGACGTATGCCTATTACACAGGAGATATAGAAAAGATTAGCAATTATAAAAACGGAAAACTCAACGGGTCATACACCTATTACTACGACAATGGCAAAGTCAATGTGAGTGGCAGCTATTCTGACGGACAAAAGTCGGGCAAATGGTCCTGGCATACAAATAAAGGAACTACCGACATGGAAGGCGAGTTTCAGCAGGATCAACAGCATGGTGATTGGACGTATTATTACCCCACTGGTGAACTTTCCTACAAAGCACATTTCGAAAAGAATAAAAAGTCAGGGCATTGGTCCTATTTCTACAAGGACGGAAGTCGTTTCAAGGAAGGAGATTTTGCCAATGATGAAAAGGAAGGAACGTGGAATACCTGGTATGAAAACGGGAATTTATTGATGTCGGGAGCCTACAAGGATGGAAAAGAAACAGGTGAATGGGTGAATAATTGGGACAATGGGAAATTGAAAAATAAATCCACTTTCAAGAATGGGGTGTTGGATGGCGAATGGATATCAGCCTACCCGAATGGCAAAACAAAGTTGACCGGCAGTTATGAAAATGGCTTTCAGACGGGTGAATGGGTCGAGTATTTTGACAATGGGAAGCAAAAAGATATTGTGACTTACAAAGTTTTTAAAGAAAAATCCAAAATAGATTACGGAATCATGAAAGACCGTGAGAGGTTGGAAAGCAAGAAACATGGTCATGCTGTTTCATTTTCGTCAAAGGACTTTGGCAAAACGGAGGAGGGAGATTACAAAGAAGGCATGAAGGAAGGGGAATGGGTTGCCTATCATCCCGGTGGAAAAGTTCCTGCAGTGATATCAAATTATAAAAACGGAGAGCTGAATGGAGTCATGAAGCAGTTTGACCGCCGCGGGAAACTTCTCCAGGAAATGGAATATAAAGATGGGTTAAAACACGGAAAATTTCTTGTGTACGATAAAAAAGGAGGCGTACTCGTTGAAAAGACTTTTGAAAACGGAATGGAGGTAATCAAAGGGCAAGAGAACAAACCTGGTAGTTTTGCACCAAGATAGACTTGGTCAAAACAATGCTTGCAGATTTGTTGTAAAGAGCTTGATCGCGATCGCAAGCAGGATTATTCCAAAAACCTTCTTGATAATTGCGATGCCCCCTTGTCCCAGTAATCGTTCAATTCGACGTGTCAGCTTGAGCACTGCAAACACAATAACCACATTGATCAGTATGGCAAGAAGGATATTGACCTGCTGATACTCGGCCTTCAGGGATACTAATGTGGTCATTGTTCCTGCCCCGGCAATAATTGGAAATGCCAAAGGCACGATGCTGGCTGTTTTACCACTGACTTCGTCACGAAAAACCTTTATTCCGAGGATCATTTCCAGCGCCATTGCGAAAAGGATCAGGGATCCTGCAACAGCAAATGATTCGATGGTTACTCCGAACAAGCGAAGAATGTTTTCACCCAGGATTAGAAAACCGATCATTATGAACATGGAGACAACACTTGCCCGCATGGGGTGAATATCACCTGAAGTTTCCTGAATTTTTATAATAATGGGAATAGATCCAATAATGTCGATAACAGCAAACAATACAGTACCAGCCTTGAATACTTCAACCCAACTGAACTCTGAGAAAAAAGGAATCATATGGATAATTGGATAAGTTTTTCAATTACTCTCGGATAATGCAGTTGCTCAAGACGGGAGATCTTTTCTTTTAGTGTTGCAAGAGTCTCTCCAGGTTCAATTTCACATGAGAACTGCGCAATAAGTTCCCCTTCATCATATGCTGCGTCAACATAATGAATCGAAATTCCTGATTCTTTCTCACCGTTCTCGAGCACAGCATGGTGCACGAAATCACCATACATTCCCTTTCCGCCATATTTTGGAAGCAGTGAGGGATGGATATTGATGATTCTATTGGAGTAGTGAGATGAAAAAAGTTCTGGTATAAGTCG
Organism: Cryomorphaceae bacterium; assembly: GCA_021298235.1. The sequence goes on from JAJTDX010000007.1 coordinate 16,292, forward strand.
GAGATAGCCAGCAAGAATTATAAAATCTGAAGTGTAGGTTTGGCAAAGTGTTCGCAGAAACAGTGCATCATTTGCCTGCTGATTGCTGATGATTTCAATGGGGACTTGTAATTCATTGCATTTTTGAATTACTCCTGCCTGGGCATTATTGGTCAAAACAAAGACAATTTCAATCTGCGGATGCTCTTGAAAGTAACGGATTAAATTCGCTGCATTCGTCCCGGTTCCGGAGGCAAAAATGGCTAAGCTCCACTTTTTCATGAAGCGAAGGTACTAGTTCTTTAGAATAATTTTGACTTGTGGCAACTATTTGAGTTTGATTGTAACTGTGTGAATTAAGTCACTAAATAATTTTGATATTTAAACCAATGTTTTTTTCTTTGCACCCTGTTTAACATTTAAAACAAAAGAAATGTCTGATATTAAATCAAAAGTAATCTCTATCATCGTTGACAAACTTGGTGTAAATGAGAGTGAAGTAACGGATGCCGCATCTTTCACAAATGATTTGGGTGCTGATTCTTTGGATACAGTAGAATTGATCATGGAGTTCGAAAAAGAATTCAACATCGCAATTCCAGATGATCAGGCAGAAAACATCCAGACAGTTGGTGACGCTATCTCTTACATTGAGAAGCACGCGAACTAATCAATAAGTTTCGTACTTTAGAGCAAAGCATTTCTTTATGGAATTAAAGCGAGTTGTTGTAACGGGCATGGGTGCTCTTACCCCGATCGGAAATACTCTCGAGGAGTATTGGAAAGGTCTTGTAAGTGGTAAAAGCGGCGCCGCACACATCAAGCAATTCGATGCATCTTTGTTCAAAACGCAGTTTGCGTGCGAGGTGAAGGATTTCGATCCGGAGCAATTCATTGATAAAAAAGAAGCGCGCAAACTCGATCAATTTTCGCAGTACGCCATGGTTTCCGCTTCGGAAGCCATGGCGGATTCTGCACTTATGGAGTCAAATCCAAATGTGGACCGCATTGGTGTAATTTGGGGTTCAGGAATTGGTGGGCTTAAAACATTCCAGGACGAAGCTCAAAATTTCTTCGGAGGAGACGGGACACCTCGTTTCAATCCTTTCTTTATTCCCAAAATGATAGCAGACATAGCTGCTGGCCATATTTCTATCAAATTCGGTTTGCGCGGACCCAACTACGTTACTGTATCGGCATGCGCATCCTCTACGAATGCAATTATCGATGCATTTAACTTGATTCGTTTGGATAAAGCTGATGCCATTGTAACAGGTGGCTCAGAAGCAGCTGTGAACGAGATGGGTATGGGTGGATTCAATGCCTTGAAGGCACTTTCTACACGTAATGAGTCTCCCGAGACAGCTTCAAGACCGTTCGATGTTGATCGCGATGGTTTTGTTCTCGGAGAAGGCGGCGGTGCTTTGATTTTGGAAGAATACGAACATGCTGTGCGAAGAGGAGCGAAAATCTATGCTGAGGTGATAGGAGGGGGTATGTCCGGTGATGCTTATCACATGACAGCACCACATCCTGAAGGTTTGGGGGCACGTAATACAATGATTGCTGCCTTAAAGGATGCAGGAATCGATCCTTCTGAAGTGGATTATGTGAATGTGCACGGAACTTCTACTCCTTTAGGAGATGTGGCTGAAGTAAAGGCAATTCAACAAGTATTTGGTGAACATGCCTACAAATTGAACATTAGTTCTACAAAATCTATGACTGGCCACCTCTTGGGTGCTGCCGGCGCAATTGAAGCCATTGCTTGCATTCTTGCGGTTAATAATGACATTGTTCCCCCGACGATCAACCATTTTACGGATGATCCGGAATTGGACAATAAATTGAATTTCACTTTCAATCAAGCTCAGAACCGCACAGTGAACGTCGCACTCTCAAATACATTTGGTTTTGGTGGGCACAATACGAGTGTGATCGTAAAAAAATTCAAAGGCTAATTCTTCTGAAATTTTCCTTTTTTAAAAAAAGTTCTACCGAACAGCTCGAGTTGAGAGCGTTCATCGAGTCTAGGTTTGGATACCGGCCTCGTGAATTGTCTTATTTTGAAAGAGCAGTAACTCATCGGTCACTGAATCAATCAGAAAAAGATATCTCCAACGAACGTCTTGAATTTTTGGGTGATGCCATACTGGATGCTGTAATTGCTGAATACCTCTATCAACGCTTTCCCGAAGAGGACGAAGGTTACCTCACCAAAATACGTTCGAAAGTAGTAAGTAGAAACACCCTTGGTGAGATTGCTAAATCGCTTGAAATTAGCAAAGTGTTACGCTATCAAAGAGGACGAACGATAAATCTTTCGACTCTTGAAGGAAATGCGTTTGAAGCCCTGGTCGGGGCAATCTACCTTGACGGAGGATTCCTGGCGGTTAAGCGAAGTATTCATGAACATATTTTCAAAAAATACATTAATCTCAACCGAATACTAGAGGAGGAGATCGATTTTAAATCTCGACTTTTTATCTGGTGTCAGAAGAAACGACTTAAACTTGAATTTGATACTATAGCTGAAGAGAATCTCGGTTCGAGCTGGAGCTACACCATTCGCGTTCTGATCAATGGAACAGCCTATGGAATGGGTTCTGGCTCATCGAAGAAAAAGGCCGAGCAATCTGCATCGAAACAGACCCTTGAATTGATGGGCGAAATTTGAATTACACCCTTTTACTTAACGAAAAAATGATTAAATTAAGGTAATCCTAACCTTAATTCATGAATACAGTAGAAATAGGTAGACTCGGCGAAGAGCTGGCAGAAAAATTCCTCAATTCAAAAGGAGTGCAGATAACCGCTCGAAACGTTCGGTACAAGAAATTTGAAATCGATTTGATTTCAGAAACGACGGAAGAGGTAATTGTTTACGAGGTTAAACTGAGACATACACGCAAACTTGGTGAACCATGGAGGGCGGTTACGCGAACCAAACAACGGCAGATCATCACAGTTGCTGATCATTTTCAAAAACAAAGAAATTCAATTAAAAATGTTCGTTTTGACATTATTTCAATCATTCATAATGAATTTGAGACGGACATTGAACATATTCAATATGCCTTTGCTCCATGATGATGTTTAAATAACGTATCTTTGTTCAGTAATTCTGCTCGTGATGAACACAAACAAAAATGGAGGTAAAAGGTCGGTTGGCCGTTCCTCAAAAGATACTAGGAGTAAAACTCCCTCGAAAACTCCCGCTTCTGATGTTTCCAAAAGTGCCGATAACAAAAAATCAGTAACTGCCAGGGATAAGAGAAAGTATATCGATTTTAAGGAAAAGGTAAAGAAAGGCGATCCCTTACCTTCTTTTAATGAGGAAGAGATTCGTTTGAATAAATACCTCTCGAATGCAGGTGTGTGTTCCAGACGTGAGGCAGATGTTCTTATTCAGACAGGTGTAGTGAGTGTGAACGGAAAAATCGTAACTGAGCTTGGCTTAAAAATTAGACCTGAGGATGTGGTGCAATATGATGGAGAAACAATCAACGCCGAAACCAAAAGGTATGTTCTCTTAAATAAACCGAAAGGGTTTATAACTACCATGGACGATCCATACGGAAGAAAAACTGTTATGGGATTGGTCAAAAAAGCATGCCGTGAGCGCGTATATCCGGTGGGTCGTCTGGACCGAGAAACGACAGGTCTGCTTTTATTCACGAATGATGGGGATCTGGCGAAAAAATTAACTCATCCAAGATACCAGGCTACAAAAATTTATCATGTTGAATTAAATAAACCTGTCCCTTTTGAAGACTTATCCAAGTTACTCAAAGGAGTTGATTTGGAGGATGGTCGAACGCAAGTGGACGTAGCTGAATATGTCAAAGAGGGAAATGCCAGGGAAATTGGAATTGAATTGCATTCAGGAAAAAACCGGATTGTTCGTCGTTTGTTTGAAGCGTTGGGTTATGAGGTTGTCAAGTTGGATCGTGTTCAGTTCGCAGGGCTTACCAAAAAGGATTTGCCAAGGGGCATGTTTCGTCACCTGAGCTCAAAAGAAGTCGCTTTCCTAAAGATGTCGTCATGAAGTTAGTTTCAATACTTATTCTGTGTTTACTTTTAGTGTCCTGCTCTAAAGAGAAAAGTATTTCTACCAATTCTAATTACACTTATTTCTATCCATACGATACCATACCTAAAATTTATTTGTTTAGGGATGTGGCTCATGGATTAGATGAACAATACCACCGGATTTATGGTCTCAAGGATTCCTACGGTGAGCATATTGTGGTAGAAGTTTATGCCGCGGATGGACGTATTATTGAGGCGCTCAATTACAATCTTGATTCGCTGGACGTAATGGATCACATGGTAGTGGACAGGAATCAGAAAAAAACCAAGGCGGATGTGTTTAGTGATAAACTCATTCCTGATGGTTCCGGTAAGGAGACTTATTTCGCCTCCCGTTGTCCGGGGTTTTTGGATTCAACCCTTATTTTAAAAGAGGTCAAACGAAAAGTGATCAACGGTGAGATCAAGGTTACCGTGCTCGATGAGGTATTACCCGCTATACGCATGGATGACCAAATTAAGCTCACTAATTTTAACCCGTTCACCAAAAAGGAGAATGCTATTGAGGGTAAAGCCGTTAATTATTTTGCAAAAGGATACGGATTGGTCGAATGGCATACTCCAAACAAGAAAGTACACTACAGGCTTGAAAAGGTCTTGGAGCAGCAGGAATGGATTAAAATCATTACTCGATGATACGCTGGTTGATGTTAGGCGTAGTATTTACTATTGTTATGCCTGATCGTGCTTTTTGTCAATCACGAAAAAAGCGAAAACCTAAGGTTTCTTTTGCAAAAGGTACATTTTATGGTTCATATGGTTATAACAGAGCTTGGTATGGAAAGAGCACGCTTGACTTAACTGGTTCGGGTTACCAAATCGAATTGAAAGGTTTTCGCGCTCAAGATGATCCGTTTGGCTTTGATCCCGCCCAACAAATGAATCCCTTGCAAGCTACAGAAGGACAATACTCTGTTCGTGCCGGATATTATTTACTAAACCATTATTCGCTGTCCATTGGCTATGATAAGTTGAAATATGTCATGACAGACAATCAGGAGGCTTTTCTAGGTGGTCAAATTAATCCTGGTATCGATCCTGTAAATCAATGGAGCGGAAATTACACGAATGAAACAGTTGTCCTAAATAGTAATTCTTTCTTTTACAGCAATTCCGGATTAAACAATGTGCAAATCGATTTTTCGCGGACAGATAATTGGTTGGCCGCAGGAAGAGATCAGCAAATAGTTTTTTCTACGATTGAAGGATTAGGTATAGGGGGACTGATATCAGACAATTCCTTTCTTTTTGGAGGTATACAGCAAACGAAGCTTCGTTCATTTTCTGGTGTTTCAATTTCCGGACATTTAGGATTTCGACTGGAATTTTTCAAACATGTTTTTATACAATCGAACGTGCGAGGTGGACTTATGTCCCAAACAAGTGTGCGTACACGTTCCACCGAACCGAATGCCTTTGCGAATCAGCGTTTTGGATTCTTACAATTCGATACAAATGTTGGATTTTTGCTTTATATTCGGCCAACGAACAATTGCAATACCTGTCCCACCTGGAAATAGGAGCCTATTTTCCTGATAATTTAAAATCTATTTTGTAATAGAAAATTGGTAGAAACCCTAATTGTGTTTTCTCAGAAATAGGTTGATAGTTCGGTGAATTCACAACTGCAGGGTCCAGCGATGGAGCATATGCAAGGCTCAAAAGATTTCGCGTATTCAGAATGTTCACCAGGTCTAATCCAAATTCGTGTGTAACCTTGTTTGCATTCATTCTCCAGCTGATCTTAAGGTCCATTCTGAAATAGTCTTTGAACTGAAGTTCATTAAAAAGAGAATCTCTAAATATGATCTCTTTAAGAGAGTCAGTTTGAACGACGTCTACAAGTCCATATCGCTTGCCGCCTGCAGCTGTCACCTTGGTCCCAATACCGATGATGTGTTTTTCGTTTAGTTTAAACTCTTTACCGGCAAGGAAATTAACTACATAGGCTCCATTGTAGGAAGTATTTCGCCAAATGTTGTCACTGCCAGCATATTTTGAGTCATATAATGTGCCGGAGAAAAGAAAGAAGAAAGATTTATCAAAATACTTCTGAATGGTCAATTCAATTCCATAATTGATTCCCAATCCTGTGTTCTGTAACGAATCTGCGAAGATTCGTGCAAAACCGCTGCCCATGTTGATCATTGAAAAGGAAGAAGGAACAATCGTCACTGGCACGTTGTATAAATATTGATAATATGCTTCTGTGCGAATATTGAATCCTTTATTGAACGCTTTTTCATAGCCTATCCCACTGTGAACGCTGCGCATAAAATCCATTTTGGCATTATACCTGACCTCCTTGTCATTCGAATTGTATTGGTGATAATAATAAGTGTAGAGAGGTTGTGTCTGGCTGTGCATTCCTGCTCCTGCAAATATCGCCTGTCCATTACCAAACCTGTATTTCCAACCTAAACGTGGCTCAGCCGGGCTTAAGGCAAGTGTGAGTGCATGGAAAATATGGCTGTGTATACCAGCGGTCAGATCCATATTTTCACTAATACGCCATTTCCATTGTATAAAAGGCTGAACCATTCCTGCTGTTCCGGCATAATCCCATCGTTTCACAAATGAACCGGGAAGTGTAATGTTTGAAAGAACACTGTCGAGAAAATGAACTTGCAGCACATCAGCGTACACACCAAACTTTAAAAGATGTTTCTTACTGATCTTATGGTTAATGGATGTGTAATTGGAATATTTGGCAATTCCAAATTTATATCCCATCAATGGGTAGATATCATTTACTTGTAAAGAAGTATCACCGTTTTGAACATTCAGTGAACGCAAAAGGTATTCGTGTCGGGCATGTTGTTCTTCAAAAGATGCGGCGAAGGTCGATGCTAAAAACGTTTTTTCATTGAGAGATTTTTTATAGGTCAATCCTGCAACGCCCATCGAAGTGCCGAAATATTGGTCGCGGTCACCTTCTCCGTAGAATTCGCTCGAGTATTCAGTTTGCTCAGAGATTTTAATTGCGATCTCACTCTTTCCACCGATTCCGAATAAAGAGAGAAATCCTCCTTTTTTTAGTCGCCAGTTTAGTTTGAAGGCAGCATCTCCGTATACCGGAATGGCATCGGTTCCTATCTTAATTCCCAGTGTTTGAAAAATAGACAAAGTAGAATAGCGCCCCATTACCATGTAGCTTGACATGTTTTTCTTATTCAAAGGACCTTCAGCTAAAAATTCTGTTCCGAACAAACCAAACTGACCCGTAAACTCGTGTGTCTTGTCATTACCATTTCGAAGTTTAAGGTCGAAGATTCCCGAGGTACTATTTCCAAACTCAGCAGGAAAAGCACTCATAAAAAAATCGGAGTTGCCAAGCATTTTGTTATTTAACACAGAAACAGGTCCCCCTGTACTTCCAGCGATGGCAAAGTGTGACGGGTTGGGAATGTCAATCCCTTCCACTTTGTAAACTACTCCTAATGGAGAGTTTCCCCGAATAACAATATCGTTTCGTGAATCGTCAGCTCCTTGAACACCAGCAAAATTGGAAGCCATTCGAGCCGGGTCCATTCTAGAACCTGGATAACGGTTGGTTTCCTCCACACTGAATTGTTGTGCTGAGATTAGTGCCATCTCATTGATGACTTCTCCTTTTTTTCTTGCTGTGACTTTAATCTCCTGTTTTTCAATTATACGCTCGGTCATAGGGGCATTCACTACACATTCTTTTCCGGAAGTCACCTCAATAGTAATACTCTTAGTATCGTAAGTTGCCAGCTTTATTTCCAGCTGATGTTTCCCAACAGGTACATCATTGATCTCAAATCTTCCCTCCTCATCAGAAATGGCGCGATATCTTTTAAGACTATCTCCAGTGAACACCTCCGCTTTGGCACCGTAAAGCGGAAAATTCGTTTCACTGTCGAAGATTTTACCTCTTACGATTTGCGTGGACTGGGCAAACGTTAATTTTAATAGTAGTACGAAAAGGGCAAGTAGTAACTTTTTCATAGGATCATTTCAATATGTAAGAAAGACTAATTTGTCGCTTTCGTGTATTCTTCCTCTGTCCACTCTTTTTCGAAGACTTCTTTGAAAACGAACATATTCAAAGCGTTAAAGTGAAGATTTCGAACATTGGAGTAGACAATCTGAATATCACCCGCATACCATAGAGGAATTATAGGTGGATCTTGCATCAGAATGCGTTCAGCTTTGGCATAATTTTCCAACGCCTCTGGTTTACGGTCACTGTTTTTGGCAGCTTCAAAGAAATGGTCGAACAAGGAGTTTTGATATCTGGATTGATTAATTTTACTTCTTTCAGTAGGATTTACAGGTACCAGTTTGCCATAAAAATTACCTAGAAATGTTTCGGGATTTGCATAGTCACCGTACCACGCGCTCCTGAATATGTGGCCATTCCCGGTTTCACCATCCGACTCTTTTTGTTCAAACGTCGAGCCATCTATATTTACATTAATGTTAAGGGTTTGATAGATTTGCTGCGCAAATTCATCGGCAACGGCCGAGTGCTTTTCATCAATATTGAATCGCAAATTGATAGAGCCAAATCCCTTTCCGTTTGGAAAACCTGCTTCAGCTAGTAATTTTCTTGCCTTCTCGGGATCATAGGTGTAGCATACTTCTTTTATGGACTCAAAATTATAGCCTTTGAACATTGAATAGATGGGTGGAATTATGCCGTAATAGCCCAGCTGAGAGTACTGATTTCGAAGAACTTCTCGTCCTAATTTCTCTCTGTCGATTGCAAAATTAAAGGCTTGGCGCACCCTGGGGTCTTTAAACCTTGGATCAGCCATGTTGAAGAAGTAATATTGAGTAGAAAGCAAGGGGTTGTCGTACATTACCAAGACCGGGGGTTTAGAATTGAAATCTTCAATTCGTCCCTCCAGCATTTTTGCAATTCTACTTGTGGGAAGACCAAGAATTAAGTCAGTTGTTCTCGATTCGAACATATCGAGTTGTTCCAACTTTCTATTTTGGAAATAGAAAATCAGGCTATCCAGATATGGCAAAGCATTTCCAGACTTATCTTTTTCGTAGTAATCCTCATTTTTGATAAGCACCAAAGACTTCGGTTCTCCTTCTTTCAGTTGCTGAAAGCAAAATGGGCCAGTTCCAATTGGAACATCCGTTTTTCCATTTTTGAGTACCTTTTCAGAGCATATTGCGGCGCAAACATTGGCAAGCTTGTTTAAAAAGTTTTCGTCTTTGGAGACGAGTTTGATGGCAATACTTTTTTCAGTCGTAATTAATCCATTAATGCTTTTCGCTTTGCCATTCATGAAGTCCTCCGCTCCCAAAAGCAGGTCCTTGAAAAGAAAATTATAGGCATGTGGCACACTTCCGTCAGGATTTTTTGTGCAAATCCTTTCAAAAGTGTTTTTGACGTCTCGTACAGTCATTCTCCTGTCTTCCTCGCTGTTAAACAAATCATTTGAATGAAATAACACATCCTGTCGCAAGAAAAAAGTGTACGTCAAGCCATCATCGCTTATTTTCCATGACTTCGCAAGCTGCGGTCGCGGATCTAACGTTTTCGGATCAAGGGAAACCAAACCTTCCATAATTTGAGAAACCACGGAGGCGGAAAAATAGTCACTAATCTCTTTTGGGTCTAATGTCGAGGGTTCATTGTCCAATGCCATACGTAACCCACCTCCGGCATACTCAAATTGTTTTTTGGTGCCCTTTCCGCAAGAAAAAGTGATTAGTAGTGGGATTGCTAAAATGTAAATGAATCGCATTGATTTGAATTAGTTAGGCTGCACAAATATGCTAAAATTCTCGCTTTGTGCTCAAGAATTCCTATTAAGTTTCTACGAGCTCTTGTTTAAAAAATTGTGGTTTTTCTCCTAGAAATAAAAACTTCAAGAAATTTGACTGTTAACCTTTGTCAGAATTGAAATTTCTTGTAATATTGTGTTCGAAATAAAAATTATACTGAAACAGACTCTCGTACATTTACGTTTCATGAAGACAGTTTTAAGCGCAATTCTTTGTTTGTTGTGGGTTTTTACCACACTGGCTACCTCTCTGTCTATTGAAGGCACCTATCAAGGGAAGAATCTCTATGTGCAAAACCCAATGGACGATGATGGTTTTGGTTATTGCGCAACGAAGGTTACAGTAAATGGAGATATCATGCCCGGAGGAACCAATATGGGAGCCTTCGAGATCGATTTTGCAAATTTCAATATAGCAATCGGTGAGCCTGTTTTTATTGTAATTGAGCACAACGATGGATGCAAGCCAAAGATCCTCAATCCCGAAGTGTTACTCCCAAGAAGTACTTTTGTTACCACTGGAATAAATATAACCAACGTTGGGAAGCTCACTTGGACCACAACAGGTGAATCGGGTAAGCTTCCATTTATCATTGAACAATACCGTTGGAACAAATGGGTGACTGTAGGTGAGGTTCAAGGGAAAGGTACGGCAGGTTCAAATTCGTATGAATTCCTTGTTTCTCCGCATTCAGGAGAAAATACAATACGTGTGGTTCAAATTGACCATTCAGGTGCCAAACGAACATCCAAAGAGGTCAAATTTACCTCGAATGTTCCCGTCGTAACTAAGAGCCCAGTAAAAGTCAAAGAATCTATTTCGTTCAGTGCGAATGGTCAAGCGGTTGAAACGCGTTACGAGATATATGACGCATATGGCAACATCGTTAAAAAAGGTGTTGGTTCTTCCGTAAATTGTAGTAATTTGCTAAGTGGTGCATATTACATCAATTTTGATAACGTCAATGAAAAGTTCATTAAGAACTAAGTTTGTCTGTGCTTCGTAAAATTGAACATCTGGGTATCGCTGTCGAATCCATCGATGAGTCACTTAAAATTTATGAAAAGCTCTTAGGAAGCTCCTGTTATAAAACCGAAGTCGTAGAATCAGAGTTCGTAAAGACGGCATTTCTCCAAATTGGAGAAACTAAAATTGAATTGTTGGAAGCTACGCATCCTGATTCGGCGATCGCTAAATTTTTAAACAAAAAGGGAAAAGGATTTCACCATATTGCGTTCGATGTGGACGACATTGTGACTGAAATAAATCGACTTAAAAATCAAGGATTTGTATTGATCCATGAAACCCCAAAACCTGGTGCGGATAATAAACTGATTGCTTTTTTGCATCCAAAATCAACGGACGGTCTTTTAGTAGAGCTCTGTCAGGAAAAAAGTTGATCGAGTTCATCGGCGTGCTTTAGATGGTGAGTTTGAAGTCCGGCTTGTTGAGCACCTTCCACATGTATAATTGTATCATCTATAAAAAGGGTGTTTTCAGGGACTAATGATTCCCTTGCACATACTTCGCTGAAGATTTCCGGATGTGGTTTCCTCATCTTTAGTTCGTGGGAAAAATAGATGCGATTAAAAAAGTATTCCATCGGATGAGATGTTGTTTTGGCCCATTCTCTTCGAACCACGGGAACGTGAAGCTCATTAGTGTTGCTCAAAAGGAATACAGGAAGTTTTTCTTTCAAACGCAAAAGTAATTCGATCCTTTTTCTCGGAACATCCAAAATCATTTTATTCCAGGCTTGAACGACACTATTTGCCGATGTCCCCTCTGGTAAGTGGGGTAGCAGACTATTGATAAACTGTTGTGCTGAAATCTTACCCGTTTCAAAATCGGAGAAAAGATCTGTTTGGGAGAGTTGGCTGTATTTGGAGGAAAAATCATTCATGCCCAATGCTTCGAAGGCTTTCGTGGTGCAGGAATAGTCAAGATTGATCAGTACCCCGCCCAAATCAAAAATAACAGCGTCATATTTCATAGAACAAAAGAACGCTCTTATTCTCGTATTGTCAATAATTATTTAATTTAGGCAATAAGACAAAGCGTAAATTAGAACGAAAAATGAAATTCTTTTTAGAAGACGGAACTTACATTGATACAGAAGAACCGTTGGATATTTCTATTCCATTGAGAGCTGAAAATGACAATCCTAGGGCATGGTACGTTGCTCCTCCTCGCATGGAGCCCGTAAGGGAAAATGGTTTTTTGGGCTCAGTAAGTGAAGGTGGGAGTGTAAATTTTAGAGATATTTACTTTAATCCACATGGCCATGGTACTCACACGGAGTGTTTGGGACATATTACGCCAATGGTCCACTCAGTAAATTCAACCCTAAGCTCATATTTCTTTCATGCCGCATTGATTTCTATTGAACCAAACGAAGTTCAACTCAATGATGGTTCAATTGACAAAGTGATTGACAAACAACAAGTAGAGAGTGCGCTGGAAAAATATGGCTATATTGAAGCTGTTATTTTGCGCACTTTACCAAATTCTAAAGAGAAGAAATATATGAACTACTCCGCCACCAATCCGCCATATCTCCAGCAAGATGTTGTGGATATTTTGGATTCTCATGCTGTCAAACATTTTATGGTTGACTTGCCGTCTGTGGATAGAGAATCAGATGAAGGAGTGCTTGCATTTCATCATAGATTTTGGTCTGTGCCCGGGAAAGAAGACAAAACCAGAACAATTACAGAATTAATTTTTGTTTCGGATGAAATATCGGATGGAAGCTATTTGCTAGAATTACATTTGGCGCCCTTTGAGAATGATGCCTCACCATCTCGTCCAGTCTTATACAAGAAGTATAAAAAATAAATAAGGGCTCTACGGAGCCCTTATCATGTAGTAGTAAGTTAATCTAATCTTAAAAAACAGGTCACTTGTTAGAGGTAATAAATTACAATTTAGAAAAGGAGAAAAGAATTGTTATACTCTTAAATCAAACCAGAAAATAAACACCGCCTCTCCAAGCAGCTATTTCTCCTATTTCAAAGCTCTAAGAAGATAACCTGAATCTCTCCTTATTTCTGATAACTAAAATACTAAGTGTTTTCCGTTCTCAATGAGGTAAATGAACATTTCAAGGTTATGAATTATCAAAACGCCTTTTTGAATTAATTAGAGGTTCTCGAGAATTTGAAAAAACAATTCTCTTTTGTTCGGACTTAGAGGAATTTCAGACCCATCCTTCATTATAATAGCACCTCCATTTCCCTTGTCGTATCGATCGACAAAGTTGAGGTTGATCAAGTGTGACTGATGAATTCTCAGAAAGTTCATCCCACTTAAAATCGTTTCGTACTCTTTCATGGTTCTAGATACCAGAATTTTTTTTCCGCCTAAAAGATGAAATTGCGTGTAATTTCTGTCTGACTCACATCGAATAATATCTTCCAATTCGATCACGTGCATACTTTCTTGTGTTTTGAGCACAAGCTTTCTTTTTAAATGTGGTTGAATATTATGCTGGAGCGCATCAAATTGGGAATCTTCTTTTTTATTTTCTGAAGTTTGAAAAACACGCTCCAATGTGGCGCGTAATTCCTCGGGATCAATCGGCTTCAGCAGGTAGTCCAAGGCGCTGAATTTTATAGCCTTAATCGCAAATTCTTCATGAGCCGTAATAAATATTACCTCAAAATCTTTGAATTGAACTTGTTTTAAAACATCAAAACCGGTTCCATCGGGCATTTGGACATCCAAAAAAACGATATCTGGTTTCAGAAGTTCGATCTGCTCAATTCCCGAGGCTACATTCTCGCCGAGAGGAAAGGTTTCAATGTCCATATTGAACGACTCAATAATGCGGGCTATAAGTTCCCGAGTTCGTTGTTCATCATCAATAATTAGTGCTTTCTTCATGCTGTATGATTGTTCTCCCTATAAGGCAGTGAAATTAATACTTTTGTGCCGCTTTTCTGGCTTGGATCGAGGTCCTCTAATTGAAGCGTACCTAATGTGCGGTATTTTGAATTAAGATTGTTTATACGTTCCCTGGTGATATCCATTGCCATGCTTTTGTGTGCCTTTCCTTTTTTATTTTGTTCAGCACCTGATCGACCGATACCATTGTCTTGGATATTAATTTGAAGAAGATTTCCTTCTCTTGTAAAATCCACCTTTATTTCACCTCCTTTAATCGTGTGAAGTTGGCCGTGTTCGATGGCATTCTCTACAAATGGCTGGGCGATCATCGGAGGAACTAATGTAAACTCCGGCAGTAGCTCTACTGATTGAGTTATAGTGAAGTTAAATCGATCACCAAAGCGTAGCTTTTGTGTTTCCAAATATTTTTGTAGGATTTCTACTTCTGTTTCCAAAGTGATGAATTCTTTTGGGGAGTTTTCCAAAATCAACCGCATCAGCCTCGAGAAGTTTACAAGGAATTTACTTGAATTTACCGTGTCATTTTCATAAATATAACTTTGAATAACAGACATTGCGTTAAAGACGAAATGCGGATTCATCTGCGCCCGAAGTAAGGTTTGTGACATTTCCGCCTCCCGTTGTTGCTGCCGGATTTTTATTTGATTTGACCTGTAAAATATGATAACTCCAGCAAGTGAAGCGAAGATAAGTAAGGCTATGATAATATACCATTGTACATTGTTCTTCAAATTCGTATACCTGAGTTTTGTTTGCGTAAGGTTCTTCTCCCGTCGTTGCTGTTCTATGGAATCTGCCTGTGACTGTATGATTTTATACCGTTGTTCTGATCTGTAATTTTCACTGAGGTCGGCAATTTTCTTTGTTGCCATTTCAAGTGAATTACTGTCCATATGATTCAGATAAAGGTCAATATATTTCAATGCATTCTGTGTCTGTCCAAGTTTTCGGTAAACCTCCGAAAGAAGACGGTAATTTTCGAAGATCAAATTTTGATTTCCCGAGCTTTTGCGAATGTCGAGCGAACGTTCCAGATATTGAAGCGCATTCGTGGCCTTATTTTGTTTGATAAAAACGGTTCCTACGTTGTAATACACTTCACTGATCTTGTCTTTATTTCCCGTAGACTCGAAATACACCAGCGCCTTATTGAGAGCGATAATAGCCTGTAGGTAGTTGCGCTGTTCCCGCCTCACAATCCCGAGCAGATTATAGGCTTCCCCTAACCCGTTAAGGTCTCCCAGATTGTCAAGTAGACGCATGGACTCCTCCACTTTTTGAATGGAATTTTCAAATAATTTTCGTTCGTAAGAAACATATCCAATACTGATTAGGGCTAATCCCATTTGACGTTTGTCAATGATCTCTTTTGCAAAACTTAGAGAACGGGTCAAATAATAGTTGGCATCATCAAAATTCCGTATTTGTCGTTGTGACATTCCTATCTCTCGATAATATTGTGAGAGATGGTAAAGGTCTCCTGTTTTTTGCGCCCACTCTGCTGCTAGAATGTTCTTTGCTACACTCAATTCAATTTGACCGAAAAACCTATAGATTGCTGACTGAATATTGAGACATTCGTCGAGCATGTTTTTACCGGAGGTACGTCGTCCATATTTGAGTGCTAAATCTGAAAAATAAAGTGCTGAATCTTTGAGATTTTGCCTCATGAAATGTTCCGCAATAAAATTGTAGTTAGCCGCAATTTGTGAATTATTTCGTCCTTTAATCGATAGTTTTTCAGCTTCATGTAAATAGAAATTAGCTGTACTAAACTCATGGGATAAACTATGGTAATTACCAAGATGATGATAAACCACAAATTTTACCCGATCCGACTTAAGTTTATTAAGGAAGGGTTGGCAGGCAAGAATATCTCTAAAATACTCATCCTGGTCCCCACAAAGATTATTCATTTCTGCACTGAACATGAGCGCACTGAATCGTATTGAATCTTCAAATCTCCGACTTTTGACCAATAGAATATGGCTCAATGAATCCGCCTTGTGAATATTAGTGGATTTGTAATGCTCCCCTAAAGCCATCATTCTTAAAAATTGCTTTTTAGGGTTTTTTTCCAAGCGAATAGCCTCAGTCAGTTTTTTCTCTTTGGTGGATTGTGAATGAATTACAACTGGAAACCAAAGGGCGATCCCAATTGAAAAAAGTATACTGCGGATTGAATTAGAATTCATTCACTACTAAAATAAGGATTTGCAGTCAATCTCAGCATTTTCACCCTAATCAAATCGTTATATTTACCATCCAAATATAAAATTCATGGAGTACGATTTTCGGGATATTGAGGCCAGATGGCAAAAGTTTTGGTCTGAACAAGGAACATACAGAGTTGATAAGGATGCATCGAAAAAGAAATATTACGTCCTGGATATGTTCCCTTATCCATCCGGTGCTGGGCTACATGTTGGTCATCCATTGGGGTATATTGCTTCCGATATCTTTTCGCGCTACAAGAGACTTAAAGGATTCAACGTGCTCCATCCAATGGGCTATGATTCATTTGGACTGCCGGCTGAACAATATGCAATTCAAACAGGCCAGCATCCCGCAATCACCACAGAGCAGAACATTGCGCGCTACCGACAACAGATGGATCAGTTGGGATTCTGTTTTGATTGGGACCGGGAGGTTCGCACTTCTGAACCAAGCTATTACAGATGGACCCAATGGATCTTTCTTGAATTATTTAACAGCTGGTACAATCCCCGAACCGACAGGGCAGAACCCATAGACACGCTCGTAAAGCTTTTTTCAGAGGAAGGCTTGAATATTTCTTTTTCGGATATTTTAACCGGAGATATTGAGAAGGAACTCCAAACGTTCACGGCTGAAGAATGGAATACTTTCTCGGAAGCTGAGAAAAGAGAGGTGCTCATGCATTTTCGTTTGGCTTACCTCGGCGAAGCTTATGTGAATTGGTGCCCTGCAATGGGAACGGTTCTAGCTAACGACGAGGTGATTAATGGAGTGTCAGAACGCGGTGGCCATCAAGTGGAACGCAAACTTTTGAAGCAATGGAGTATGCGCATCACTGCATATTCGCAGCGATTGCTGGATGGACTGGAAACGCTGGATTGGACAGAGAGCATTAAAGAATCTCAGCGCAACTGGATCGGAAGAAGCGAGGGCGCGTCATTGCGTTTTCCAATTCAGGGATATGAGGCACATATTGAAGTATTTACAACTCGTCCTGATACCGTTTTTGGAGTTTCGTTTGTGACACTAGCACCTGAACATGAATTGGTGTCGAAGTTAACTACGGATACACAGCAGCATGAAGTCGAAGCCTACGTGAATACAGCAAAAAACCGAAGTGAGCGTGAACGTATGGCCGATGTGAATACGATAAGTGGGGTGTTTACCGGCTCATATGTTACACATCCATTCACCGACGAACCGATTCCGATATGGGTAGGAGATTATGTACTTGTGGGATACGGTACTGGTGCTGTTATGGCGGTTCCGGCTCATGACGAACGGGATTATAAATTTGCTAAACATTTTGGACTTCCGGTCAAGCAAGTAATACAGCCAAATAGAGAATTCGATCTTCAAAAAGATGCTTGGACAGAAAAGGAAGGGACTGTTATCAATTCCGATTTTTTGAACGGTCAGGAGGTTAAAAAAGCCATACAAAAAGCCATTGAAGCGATCGAAGAACGTGGATTTGGTAAAAAGCGTATCAATTATCGTTTGCGCGATGCTGTATTTGGACGTCAACGCTATTGGGGCGAGCCGATTCCAATTTACTACAAAGAAGGAGTTCCCTATGCACTGTCACAAGAAGAATTGCCCCTGACCTTGCCTGAAGTCAACAAATACCTGCCAACCGAAGATGGTGAACCGCCTCTGGCAAGAGCCAAAGATTGGAAGTATAAGGGAATGTACGAGTATGAGCATTCTACAATGCCCGGTTGGGCAGGGAGCTCGTGGTACTTTTTGCGCTACATGGATCCAAAAAATGCGGATTCATTTGCCTCTGGAATCCATACGGCTTACTGGAATCAAGTGGATCTGTATATCGGTGGAGCAGAACATGCAACAGGGCACTTGCTTTATTCGCGCTTTTGGACGAAAGTGTTATTCGATCTAGGGCACATCTCATTCCAGGAACCTTTTCAGAAAATGATCAATCAGGGAATGATCTTGGGAAAAAGTAGTTTCGTTTACCGAATTAATGGCACAAATACATTCGTTACTTTTTCTAAAAAAGGGGCGTATCAAACAACTCCAATCCATGCAGACATTTCACTCGTTGACAACGGAAAACTCGATTTAGCTGGTTTCAAAATCTGGCGTCCTGAATTCGCAGAGGCAGAATTCATTCTTGAGGAGGATGGCACCTATATCTGTGGCACGGAGGATGGCGTACATAATTTTCTTCGAAAACTATGGCGCTTGTTCCATGATCAGGAGGGCAATGTAATTATTGAAAATGGGGAAGCATCCAAAGACGCATTGAAAACGCTTCACAAAACGATCAAAAAGATGCAGGATGATCTGGAGCGCTTTTCCTTCAATACGGGTGTGTCGAACTTCATGATTTGTGTGAACGAGCTGTCCGATCAAAAGTGTCATAATCACGCTATACTTACAGAATTGGTCATTATGCTTAGCCCTTATGCTCCGCACATTAGTGAGGAGTTGTGGGTTAAACTTGGACATGAGGCGGGAACAGTTGGAACGCAGCAATTCCCGGTATTCAATAATGCCTATCTGGTCGAATCCAGTTTTGCTTATCCGGTATCGTTTAATGGTAAAATGCGCTTCAAGGTGGAACTCTCGTTGGAGTTAAACGCTAAGGAGGTTGAAGAAGCCATACTCTCCAGAGAGGATACCCAGAAGTGGCTTGAAGGCAATGCACCTAAAAAAGTGATCGTTGTTCCTGGGAAGATTGTAAATATTGTCATGTGATGGATTGTTTGCTCTTTTTTTAACTTGGGCAACAGAAAGAAAATTTGACGTTATTTTTTTGAATTGGCACAGCCTTTGTGTATCCCTCAATCCCTAAAAACCGTGTTATGAAAAAAATTGCTTTATACCTAAGCTCGATGATGCTGCTTCTTTCAATGACCAGCAGCACAGAAGTTACGTACCCAAGTGTCGTAAACAAAGCATTTCAAGTAGGTGAGAAACTGCGATATCGTGTCACCTACGGATTCATGGATGCCGGAGAGGCGATTCTGGAATTGAAATCCACTACAAAAAAAGGTGCAAACCGCGAGTTGATTCATGCCGTAGGTACAGGCAGAACTCTCGGTGGCTTCAATGCGTTTTACAAGGTAACGGATACTTATGAAACATATTTGGATAAAAAAGGGGTTTTTCCTTGGTTTTTTGTCCGTCGCGTGAACGAGGGAGGCTACAAGATAAATCAGGATTATGCCTTCAAACATGACAAATACAAGGTTGATAATGGAAAAGGAAAAGAGTTCAAAATTCCGATTGGGATACAGGATATGATCTCATCGTTCTATTATGCACGAACCTTAAATTACAAAGACATTAAACCTGGAAAAACCTTTGAATTCAAGTGTTTTATGGATGATGCAATTTGGAATTTGAAGATTAAATATGTTGGTGATGAAACGATTGTAATACGCAAAGGGAAATTCAAATGTCACAAATTCGTTCCTGTCGTACAAACAGGCAGATACTTCAAAAGTGAAGAGGATGTGAACTTCTGGGTTACCAGCGATGACAATAAGATCCCGGTATTGGTAAAGGCCAAAATTCCAGTTGGTGTTGTGAAAATGCACCTCGTAGAATGGAGCGGTTTGAAGAACGAACTGAAAAGCAAGATCAAATAAAGAAAGCGCCTCGGCGCTTTTTCTTTTTTAGGGGGTTACGAGGTTATTAAAAATCTGCTTTTGATAAAAAAAATAAACCGTCAAAGACAAATATGTTTTTAGTTTGACAATTCATTTAAATTTGTCGCAAAGTCAGACAATGGAAAGTGAATTTTCTTTAGTCGAAAAGGAGGACGTTGCTCAATTGAAGTTTCCATCTAAGGATGTGTTGAGAAGCGAATCGGATAAGAAGAAACTGCGGAATGACCTAGATAAAGCCATTTCGCTTGGCAACCTAGAGCACCACAAAGTAAAGATTTACTTTGAGGATGATAAAAAGAAGCGTTTAGTTCACACGACAGTGTGGGCCTTGACTGACAAAGCGGTGGTGTTGAAGCAAAATGTTATCATACCCATGCACAGAAT
This sequence comes from Cryomorphaceae bacterium, assembly GCA_021298235.1. The sequence continues at coordinate 36,280 of JAJTDX010000007.1, forward strand.
TTATAAATTGGAAATATAAACAAACAAACATGTCGAAGAGAAGGGCGATCATCAGTTATGACAAACTAACCATCGATCAAAAGAAACAAATCTTAAAAGATTTTCCTGATGGTTATATTAATCATTTGACAACAATTAAGACTCCAACCGGCGAGACGTTGGATGCTCTTATTTGGGAAACGGATGAGGTAATTTATCTAGTTAAAATAAACAAGGTAGCCCCTAAACCTGCCGTGGTTGATGAAGAGGATGATGACTTCGGTGATGATTTCGACAAAGTCGACGACATCAAAGACGATGAGTTAGACGCTGATGACGAGGAGGAAGAAGACGAATACGATCAGCCGGATGATGATGCCGGAGAGGAAGATGAAGATTAATAAAAACAAAAAGCCGCAGCGATGCGGCTTTTTTGTGTTAAAAGAATAAGTTAATCATTCAATTTGAGTACGGCCATAAACGCTTCCTGTGGCACCTCTACGCGTCCCACCTGACGCATACGTTTCTTACCTTCTTTTTGTTTTTCGAGAAGTTTGCGTTTACGCGTGATATCTCCCCCATAACATTTCGCGGTGACATCTTTACGCAAAGCTTTGATCGTTTCGCGGGCAATTACCTTCGCTCCGATAGCTGCCTGAATAGGAATTTCAAATTGCTGTCTTGGGATTAATTCTTTGAGTTTCACACAAATCTTTTTGCCCAGGTCATAAGCATTACTCCGGTGAACTAAGGCTGAAAGAGCATCAAGTTGTTCACCATTGAGCAACATATCCATTCGGATAAGGTCTGATTCTTTGTAACCAATAGGATGATAATCAAAGGATGCGTATCCTCTTGAAACCGATTTCAGGCGGTCATAAAAATCAAATACAATCTCTGCGAGCGGCATCTCAAAGGTTATCTCTACACGGTCTTGTGTGAGGTACACCTGATTTTTTAATTCGCCGCGTTTTTCGATACAAAGGTTCATGATCTGACCAATGTATTCAGATTTTGTAATCACCTGCGCTTTGATGTATGGTTCTTCAATGCGATCTATTCCTGCCGGATCCGGGAGTTCAGAGGGGTTATTTACGATCAACGCCTGGTCCGGATCCTTTCGCATATAACAGAAGTAGGATACGTTTGGCACTGTAGTGATCACCGTCATGTTGAACTCACGCTCCAGGCGTTCCTGAATGATTTCCATGTGAAGCATTCCTAAGAAGCCACATCGAAAACCAAATCCGAGAGCAGCAGAAGATTCGGGCTCAAAAACAAGAGAGGAATCGTTCAACTGCAATTTCTCCATGGAATAACGCAGCTCCTCGTAGTCATCAGTTTCCACAGGATAAATTCCGGCAAAAACCATCGGTTTAACATCTTCAAATCCTTTGATTGCAACATCGCAAGGATTTAAGGCACTTGTAATCGTGTCACCAACCTTGACTTCATTTGCTTGTTTGATTCCTGAAATAATGTATCCAACATCCCCGGCCCTAACTTCATTTTTCGGAGAGAGGTCCATTTTAAGAATTCCCACCTCATCCGCGTTGTATTCACGCCCGGTATTGAAAAATTTTACTTTTTCACCTTTTTTGATTACACCGTTCTTGACTCTGTAATAGGCAATGATACCCCTGAAAGGGTTGAATACAGAGTCAAAGATCATTGCCTGTAAAGGTGCGTTTTCATCCCCTTTCGGTGATGGAATACGCTCGATCACCGCCTTTAGAATCTCTTCCACTCCCATACCTGTCTTACCTGATGCGGGAATGATGTCTGACGGATCGCAACCAATCAAATCGACAATCTGGTCGGTAACTTCTTCGGGCATCGCACTTGGTAGATCCATCTTGTTCAAGATGGGAATGATTTCTAGGTCATGTTCCAAAGCAAGATATAGGTTCGAAATGGTTTGTGCCTCAATTCCCTGGGTGGCATCAATAATTAGAAGAGCACCTTCGCAAGCGGCAATGGAACGAGAAACTTCGTATGAAAAATCAACGTGTCCGGGAGTGTCAATCAGATTCAGAACGTAATCTTGTCCATCAAACCTGTAGTTCATCTGAATCGCATGGCTCTTAATAGTAATCCCTCTCTCACGCTCCAAATCCATATCATCCAGCGCCTGCGCCTGCATTTCCCTGTCTGAGATAGTTCCAGTTGTTTGCAAAAGACGGTCCGCAAGGGTGCTTTTACCGTGGTCAATGTGGGCAATGATGCAGAAGTTTCGTATGTGTTTCATAGGTATACTACGGGATAATAAGAATGGACAGATACAAAGTTACATAATTCCCCTCTATTCAAAACAGGAAAGAGGGGCGAAACCCCTCTCTCCAAAACCTAAACTACTACTACTTATGAAAACTAACTTTACAAGGTTGGGATTTCAAACTGTGTGCCACAATTTTTATCCTTTACCGCTGTTCGGTTAATCTCTTAACGCTCAAACTTTGGATTAATTACAACGTGTTGGATTATTTAACTTTTGTTTGCAAATACGATACTCTCAGTTATTAACATTGAGTGTTGTTTAAAATTTTGAATACAGTCATTTGTCAAGCATGCTGTTCATTAATTTCGTTTCAATGAATTCCGGATCAGAAAAATATACCAAAAGAGGCGTTCGTTCTAGCTACATATCGACCGTTTTTGGAATCTCACTTGTGCTCTTTATGATTGGCCTCGTGCTCGGTGGAGTTATCGGTGTAAAGAATGTCGAACGACAAGCAAAAGAGTCCTTGCAGGGGGATCTTTTTTTTACGGCTCAGATGAATGCTGCAGATATCAAACAAATCGAGCAAGAGTTGAAGACATGGAAGGAATTCAAGGAGGTGTATTTTGTGTCGCCTGATCGTGCCATTGAGGAATTCAGTGGATCGGACCAGGGCTCGAAACAAATTCTAAGTGTATTTGAAGGTGAAAATCCACTGCCTCCTACAATTGGTTTCAAGCCAAAAGCTGAGTTTGCAACGCGCGCCGGCATGCAAAATATCAAGCAGAAGCTTCTGAAGGCTTATCCTGATCAAATTGACGAGGTGAATTACGACAAATCCAGTGTGGAGACGGTTAATCTTGGTTTCGGACAATTTGTTTTCCTATTTCTGGTAGTGGCGCTGTTACTTATTATCGTTGCGGTGGCTATGATTAACAACACGATCAGACTCTCCCTGTATTCCAAAAGATTCACTATCAAAACGATGCAGCTGGTAGGTGCTACCTCAGGGTATATCCGAAAGCCTTTCCTTCAGCAATCCTTTCTTCAGGGAATCATCTCTTCGCTCATTGGGCTGGCACTTCTAATGACTTTGTTCTTTGCCTTAAACAATACGCTTGAATCGCTTGAAATTTCATTTACTCCTATGGGCTTGATGATTTTGATAGGGTCCGTTTTTTTGTCGGGAATACTTCTTACAGTAATTTCTACATGGATTGCTCTCAACAAGTTTCTCCGAATGAAGTTGGATGATTTATACTAATTTCGCGGTATGGAAAAAATTGAAAAGACCAAGGAAAGCTTGAAGGAATTGCCGAGTGCTGAAAACCATCAGTTTGGTTTTAAAGCTTCAAATTATAAATTTCTTCTTATCGGACTTGTCATTAATGTGATTGGTTTTTTGGTAATGATAGGAGGTGGTTCGACAGATCCAAATAAGTTTGATGCAAATGAATTGTTCAGCTTTCAGAGGATTACACTTGCTCCAATGCTTATTGTTGCGGGATATGTCCTAATTCTCTTCTCTATTATGCGAAGACCGAAAAATTCATAGAATGGATCTTCTTCAAGCCATTGTTCTGGCAATTGTAGAGGGATTGACTGAATTCCTTCCTGTTTCCTCTACCGCGCACATGATCTTTACGAGTGCTGCGTTCCAAACGGCAGATGATGCATTTGTAAAAATGTTTCAGGTTTCTATTCAATTTGGCGCTATACTCGCAGTGGTATTCCTTTATTTCAAGAAGTTTTTTGATTTCAAGTCATATCAATTTTACCTTAAGCTGGCTTGTGCTGTTGTTCCTGCTTTGATTTTGGGAAAACTATTTGATGATCAGATCGAGGCGGTGCTTGAAAAACCTATTCCTATCGCAATTGTTCTCGTTTCGGGAGGTATAGTTTTATTGTTTATTGATAAACTTTTTAAAAATCCAACCATTCTCGAAGAAGAGAATTTAAGTATTCGCAAGGCGGTAATTATAGGTTTTTGGCAATGTCTCGCGATGATGCCTGGAACGAGTCGTTCGGCTGCATCAATCATCGGCGGGATGCAGCAAGGACTCACACGTCGCCTAGCAGCAGAATTTTCTTTTTTTCTTGCGGTACCCACGATGTTGGCAGTGACGTGTTACTCCATTTTTCTGAAAGACTGGAATTATGGAGGAAAAGAGCAGCATGGGTATGAGATGATTTTGAGCTCTTCGAGCAACGTGATGTTTTTTGCTTTGGGCAACCTCATTGCATTCGTAGTCGCAATATTGGCCATAAAATTCTTTATCGGTCTCATAGAAAAATATGGTTTCAGAATCTGGGGATGGTACCGGATTGTAACCGGACTTGTATTATTGATCCTCTTTTCCCGCTGATGGAATTTGTTGAAGGTTTCACCATGCTTGTGGACAAACCCTATGAATGGACTTCGTTTGATGTGGTCAATAAATTACGTTGGAACATCAAGCAGCATTTTAAGTTAAAAAAGGTGAAGGTAGGGCATGCCGGAACCCTTGATCCACTGGCTACTGGACTTCTGGTTATATGCGTTGGAAAACACACCAAAAGGATTGATGAGTACATGGCCGGAATGAAAGAATATACCGGCACCATACTTTTAGGTAAAACTACCCCTTCTTATGACCTCGAAACACCCTTTGACACCGAAAAACAGGTTGAAGGCATTAACAGTGAACAAGTTCGAGATGCTGCAAAAAAGTTAACCGGATCTATAGATCAAATTCCTCCGATTTTTTCAGCAAAACAGATCGACGGCAAAAGAGCTTATGACCTGGCAAGAGAAGGAAAAAGCGTGGTGTTGAAAGCGAATCGGGTGGAAGTTGAACTTTTTGAAACGGATATCACTCGATTTCCACAGATAGATTTTCGAATTACTTGCTCAAAGGGGACATACATTCGCTCTCTAGCCCATGACCTCGGACAACTTTTAGGATGCGGAGCGACGCTTATCTCATTGAGACGAACGATTTCAGGAGATTTCACAATTGAAAATGCTCGTTCCGTTGAAGAATGGATACAATATATTCATGCTTTACAAGGGTGATTACTTGACAAGGCCTTCATGAAATAGTATCTTTGCACTCCAAAATTTAAATCGTCCACATGAGTAAAATGAAACTTTCCGATTTCAACTTCCATTTACCGGAAGAATTGATCGCGGAATATCCGAGTGAAAATCGCGATGAAGCGCGTTTGATGGTTATCCACCGCGATACCGGAAAGATTGAACATAAATTGTTCAAGGATATTATAAATTATTTCTCTGACGGAGATGTAATGATCATGAACAACACTCGTGTTTTTCCTGCCAGAATGTATGGAAACAAAGAAAAGACCGGCGCCAAGATTGAAGTATTCCTTTTGAGGGAGTTAAATCGCGAGAGTTTGCTTTGGGATGTGTTGGTTGATCCTGCGCGTAAAATCCGCATCGGTAACAAATTGTATTTTGGGGATGATGATTCACTAGTAGCAGAGGTAATTGATAACACTACCTCGCGAGGACGTACACTTCGATTTTTATTCGATGGTCCGTATGAGGAATTTAAAGCAAAGATTACTGAGCTGGGTGAGACCCCGCTGCCTAAATATATTAAACGAGAGGTTGAACCAGCGGATGAGGACCGTTATCAAACGATTTTTGCGAAAGTGGAGGGAGCAGTTGCAGCTCCTACGGCCGGATTACACTTTTCCCGCGAATTGATGAAGAGACTTGAACTCAAAGGTGTCAATTTTGCTGAAGTCACTCTACACGTTGGGTTGGGGACGTTTCGTCCAGTAGAAGTGGAAGACCTCACGAAACATAAAATGGATTCTGAGCAGATTATTATTACTGAAAAATGTTCTGAAATTGTAAATGAGGCAAAACGCAACCGAAGAAAGGTTTGTGCCATTGGAACCACTTCCATGCGTTCCATAGAAACATCTGTCTCTACCGACGGTTTGCTAAAACCGTATGATGGTTGGACCAACAAGTTTATTTTTCCTCCATATGATTTCAGTGTGGCCGATGCATTGGTTACCAATTTTCACACGCCACTTTCGACCTTGTTAATGATGATATCAGCATTTTGTGGGCATGATTTAATGATGGAGGCTTACAAACAAGCAGTCGAGGAGAAATACCGCTTTTATTCGTACGGAGACGCGATGTTAATTCTATAAATTACAGACTGAAATATAGAATGGGGGAGGCAAGTGTCTCCCCTTTTTATTTTACAAATCGATATTTAAAAATGCAATAAATTGCACGAAAGCCGTCTTTCCAACCAATCTTTTTGCCCTCTTCATAAGTTCGCCCGTAGTACGAAATCCCCACCTCATAGATTCGGATCTTTGGTTTTCGTGCCAGCTTGGCTGTAATTTCAGGTTCTATACCAAATCTGCGTTCGGTGATATGGATTTCTTTCGCGATTGAGCAACGGATCAACTTGTAGCACGTTTCCATATCCGTAAGATTGAGGTTAGTCATCATGTTGGAAAGAAAGGTCAGAAACTTATTTCCGATGGAATGCCAAAAAAACAATATTCTATGGGGGTGGTGACCCACAAATCGGGATCCGTAAACAACATCGGCATTGTCCATAAAAACAGGTTTCAACAAGAGGTTGTATTCCTGCGGGTCATACTCGAGATCTGCATCCTGAATGATCAAATAATCACCGGAGCATTCGCGGATAGCTCTGTTAATGGCAGCTCCTTTACCCATATTTTGAACTTGAGAAAATAAACGGATATCCATGTCGGGATTTCCATCGATGAATTCCTGAGCTTTTTGGATGGTCTGGTCCTTGGAGCAATCGTTTACGATAATAATTTCCTTGGTCACACCATATTCCAGCTCTACTTCTTTTATTTTCTGAAGAATAGTCTGAATCGTTTGTTCTTCGTTGTATGCCGGAATCAGAATCGATAATTTCATAGTGCCCTATCATTGGAACAAGTACAAAAGTATAAAAGTAAATGAATAAGCTATTTTCAACGAACGGACAGTGTGTTTAATTGTTATTTTTGCATCATACAAAAACTCATGGAGGTCGCTACCGAAAAGCAGTCCGGTTCAGGTAAATTCAGATCCTATCTGATCTTCACGAAGTTCAGGCTTTCCTTCCTTGTAATTCTCTCAGCATTGTCAGGATATTTGTTCGCCGGAGGAACGAGCACATTGGTGATTTTTTATCTGTTAATCGGAGGTTTACTGGTAACAGCGGCGTCTAATGGTGCAAATCAGATCTGGGAACGGGACTTGGATAAGCTAATGAAGCGAACCGAAAACCGGCCAATTCCAATGGAGCGTATGAGTCTGACAGAGGCGTACACAGTCGTAACGTTTTGTTTACTGATCGGTTTATCACTTCTATTTCTGATTAATGTATCTTCTGCTTTACTCGGATTTGCTGCATTTTTTTCATACGTATTTATTTACACCCCTTTGAAACGGGTCACGCCTTGGGCAGTTTTTGTGGGAGCTTTTCCCGGAGCAATTCCCCCCATGCTTGGCGCTATCGCTCATACCAATGATTTCGGGTTGATGCCCGGTGTCCTGTTCTTTGTTCAGTTTGTATGGCAGTTTCCCCATTTCTGGGCGATTGCCTGGGTAGTTTTTGACGATTACAAAGCAGGTGGATTTTCCTTATTGCCAGCAGCTGACGGAAGATCCAAAGCCTCTGCTTTTCAGATCTTGGTGTATTCACTTGCCCTCATTCCTTTCAGTTTATTGCCCTGGTTGCTCGGCTGGACAGGGAACATAACTCTGGTAGTCGCTACTATTTGCAGCACGATGTTCTTTATTTATGCCTACAAATTGTACCATTCGTGTGAAACTTCTGATGCGCGTAAACTCATGTTCGCTTCGTTTGTTTATTTACCAATCATACAGTTTGTGTATGTATTCGATAAAGTTGAAAGTATAATTCCGTAACAAATTCTGTCATGAAAAGAGATTTTAGTAGAGAATTAAGTCCTGAGGTTCGCGAAAGAATGAAAAAGAACCTGGTGTATGTCGGCATCTTCAGTGTCATCATGCTTTTTGCCGGATTTACGTCCGCCTATTACGTGTCGATGGGCGATTCATTTTGGTTAAAATATCCTCTCCCTTCGGCTTTTTGGGTGAGTACCGGTGTAATAGTCGCCAGTAGTATTTTCCTAGAATTAGCCATCCGAGCTGCTAAAAAAGATGAGTTGGCAAAACTAAAATTGTTTATTGCGCTTACGTTTTTATCGGGATTGGCATTCATTTATTTCCAGTTCAGGGGATACGGACAGCTCATAGATTTTGGTGCCTATGCAGCGAACAATCACATTGTGGTAACGGATGGTAAATACGGTGATTATTATGAGATCAAGATGAATGGAAAATTCATTGAAGTCAATGGCAATGATTATTTACTTGAAGGGAAAAAGCTGAGCGATGGTCAGATGAAAGAACTTCAAAATTTTACAGCACAATTTCTTAAGCTCGAACGCAATAAAAGTTATCAGGTGGCAACTTATGGAAGTAAGTTCATTCTATATCATGAATCTCAACCTTTGGGCTTGATCAACGGAAAGCTGACCAAACCTGATGGTAAAGAATTGCAATATGTTGATCTGATGAGACTTCGTGACCTGTCAGTAAATATTAGAGATGGCAGAGGTGATTTTTTCGTCAAAGGAGAATTGGGAAAAGATTTCAATATCTACTTTAAAGGAAAGGAATTGACATACAAGAACAGAGAGCTTCACTACAATGGTCAGAAACTATCTCGTTACTTGCAGATCAAGGCAATGGAGACTGCGGATACTGCAACCTCATATTTATATATCATAACATTTCTACACTTGCTTCACATAATTGTGACCATGATCTATATGTCAAAGATGACAATTGCTTCATTTTCAGGAAGATTTAATTCTTCAGAAAATCTTAGTTTGAGATTGGGAGCAATCTTCTGGCACTTTTTGGGACTATTGTGGCTCTATTTGTTGCTTTTTTTACTTTTTATTCATTAAACTTGCATAAAATTTTTTGTAATGGCAGGACACGCTACTCAACAAATTGATGCCAGTACCCTTTGGGGAGGTAAAATTTCTCCGTTCAGCACCAGCTACGGAAAGCTGATGATGTGGTTTTTTCTCGTTTCAGATGCATTGACATTTGGAGGATTGCTTGTGGCCTATGGATTTACGCGTCACGATGCTCAAGATGCATGGCCTATTGGGGAAGAAACGTTTAATTCAATGCCTTTTCTCGGTCATGGGTATCCGCTGTTGTATGTTGCGTTAATGACATTTATCCTAATTGTATCTTCTGTAACCATGGTATTGGCCGTTGAAGCAGGACACCGTTTGGATAAGAAAGGTGTTGTTAAATGGATGATTGCAACTATTATTGGCGGCTTCTTCTTTGTTGGTTCTCAGGCGTGGGAATGGAGTCACTTTATCCACGGATCAGAATTTGGAAAAGTTGAATTAGCAGATGGTTCACAAGCGATTGTCAAAGGTCACTTTGGCGAGCTGGAGAATTTTACTGTTATTGAAGCTGGCAAACACCACAAAAAAGGAGCTGTTATCACGGAGGATTTAATGCATGAGTTTCAACATGCCGTTGAGAAAGGGCATATTAAGGACGGAATTATTACACTACATGACGGTAGTAAGGCTAAAGTGAACAAGAAAGCCGATGAACACATGATGTTGATCGTTAAGAAAGATGGTAAGGAATATAAAGTCGGTGACAAAATCGAAGGAAAAGTTGCTTGTGACAAGTATTACGAAGCAATCAACAGCGGCCAATCTGGAAGAATAATTTATGGAGCAAACTTGAAGCAGAATGAATATGGCCCTCAACAATATGGTCAATTTTTCTTCTTCATCACAGGTTTTCATGGTTTCCATGTATTCTCAGGAGTTGTAATCAATATCATTATTTTATTGGGAGTAATTGCCGGAACGTATGAAAAAAGAGGACATTACGAAATGGTGGAAAAAACCGGATTGTACTGGCACTTCGTTGATTTGGTATGGGTATTCGTATTTACCTTCTTCTATCTTATATAATTCTTAAAACTAGCTGTATATGGAAAGAGACGATATCATAGAATACTCTTTAAATAAAGACGCGAATGGAAACGCAATTCCATTACATGATGACGACGCGGGTAAAAGTATTCGGAAGAAAATTTGGAAGGTAACTTTACTTCTTACTATCATCACCGTTGTTGAAGTAGGAATGGGAGCTTATATCAAACAAGGAACCTCCATTTGGCCTCTTGTTAAATGGTCTTTTGTTATAATGACTTTGGTTAAAGCTGCGTATATTGTACTGGTATTCATGCACCTGGGTGATGAAAAGAAGTCTCTCCGATATGTGATTCTGGTGCCATATATTTTATTTATTCTCTATCTAATCTTTATTGCTCTTACAGAAGCATTGGCGGTAGGAGACTCCTGGTTCACCTACGGATAATCCATGGTAAAGAAAGATACTGCCGGTCGAATAAAAGTAGTTTTTGCATTCTTACTTGTATTCGGACCGGCTTTTTTATTGGTCTTTATTTCAACCCGTGGGTGCGAACACAAGTTCAAAGTTCTTGATGATTATGGGAGGGCAACCGATTATGTCATTACGGATGCGCGCGGTCGAGTATACAAGTCCGATGATTTTAAGGGAGATATTGTTTTAGTTACCACGCTTCAGCCCACTTGTCCTGGAGACTGTGCTGTTTCAATGTGGCATTTGAATCAGTTGATTTATCAGCACATTCGTAAGAACAAAAGAAAAAAGATGAAGCAGGTGCGCATCATATCTTTTGTAACGGATGGAAAAGGGCAGGATTTTAAAGATCTGACAACCTTACAACAATCCTTAGAGGATAATGTAGAGGGGTACGATCCGAACCTGTGGTTATTAGTTCATGGAAATGCTCGCGAAATATATAATTTCAAAAAGAACGGGAAATCTCTTCTTCAAAAAGGCAAGGAATACTATGGTGGAGAGTCATTCCAGGAATTGATGCTACTTCTCGACAAAAATAACCATTTAAGAATGGTGCTTTCTGGTAAGACGGAGGGTATGATTCGAAGAATGAAGGAGCATATTGCCTTGTTACAAAAGCAATATGATAAAGAGCGAAAACTCAGTTCAGAATCGAAATGAAAATAATCTTAACACTGATAGTCCTGTTTATTGTTCTGTCATGTGGCGGAAAAAAGAAAGTGCGGGTACTGCCGTTCATTGGAAATTTTGATATTGAGTACAAGCTTGTTGATGGCGTAGAAGTTACAGATACCATCTACCCGAAAATTCCATTCTTTTTTTATACGGATGAAAATGGAAAGCAAGTTAAGTCTGCGGATTTTAAAGGGAAGGTTTGGATCGCAGATTTTTTCTTTACGAGCTGTCAAACAATTTGTCCCTTGATGACAACAAACCTTAAAAAACTGAATCTGTCGATGCACGATTTATCAGCAGACATACAGTTTATTTCCTTTACAATTGATCCCGATCGAGATACCCCACGAATGCTCAAACGGTATAAAAAACACCATGGCATCGAAGCTGTAAATTGGACCTTTTTGACAGGAAATGAGGAAAAAACGCATCTTCTCGGAATAGAGAATTTTCAAATCTTTGCCGGTCGTGATGAAGAATCACAAGGAGGTTTTGCTCATTCCGGTGCATTTACTCTTGTGGATAAAGAGGGATTTGTTCGTGGGGTATATTTGGGCACCGATTCAAAACAAGTTGAACAATTAGAGAAGGACGTGCGTTTATTGTTAAAAGAAGAATATGGAATATCTGGATCAAGCGAAAGCAAATAGTCTCAAAAAATGGATAATAATGCTGTCTGTGGTTCTGCCTGTTGCGGTTGCATTATTGTTTAAACTTAAAATTGAAGGGGTTACCGCATTTCGATGGCTTCCTTATGTGTATGCAGGAATCAATGCCTTGACCGCGGTTCTATTGATTTTAGCACTGAGAGCCATTAAGCAGAAAAATATCACGCTACATTTTAGATTCATCAGAATGTGTCTGTTGCTTTCTTGTCTGTTTTTACTTATGTACGTTACCTACCATATTACCAATCCAACAACCTATTACGGGGATACGAACTTTGATTCAAAGTTGGACATCCTTGAAAAAACTCAAGTTGGGGCATGGGCGTATGTGTATTATTTCATCCTTTTTTCCCATATCATATTGAGCGTTGCGGTCGTTCCGCTTGTACTCTTTTCTTACCTTTTCGCCCGAACAGGTCAAATTTCCCGTCACAAAGCCTGGGTTCGATTTGCCTTTCCTGCATGGTTGTACGTCGCTGTAAGCGGTGTAATTGTCTTTTTAATGATTTATCCATATTACGCTAATTGATAGCCGATTGAAAGAATAGAGGGTATTTCGTATCGAACATTTTTTTTGCAAGTATTGTCGCAAAGTGTATCTTTGTCGTTATTAAAACCCTCTGCTTGTGAAAATAAGAATACTTTTAACTGCATTTTTACTTCAAGCCGCTGTGCTGTTTTCAGCTGAAAACTCTTGTAATGAGCGCAATACAAATCCGACACTTACGGTGCCCACGACGGTTGACAATTTTATAATTGTCAAAACAGGATCCAAATACACCCAAGAGTTTTTGCAGACTTCACTGCGTAAAGCAAATTTTTGTGGTTCTTTTTATCAGAATAAAAGAAATGAGATCGTTTTTGACGATGGTTCAATAATTCAGTTGAAATCTAAAGCAGAGATTATTGAAGAGGGAGGTGAATTAAATCAAACGTGTGTATTAAATGACTCTGTAGAATATCATTCATACGTTTGGTCTATCTCTGATGAAGGTTTAATTATGAAAGGCCATCCTCACGCTATCCAAAAGAACCAAATAATTAAGAATTAATTTTTCTACTATGAAAAATATTTTCAAAATTTTCCTTTCTGGCGTATTTGCTTTAGTGGGATTACTCGTTTTTGCTCAGCCCGCAAACGATGATTGTTCGGGAGCTACCAACCTAGGCACACTTCCCACTCCCGGAGCCTGCATTAGTGGTTTGCAGAATGGAGCCCCTGTTACGTTGAATTCGCAAACTACGGTTGGTGCAACTGCTCCTAACCCATATACATATCAGACTGCTTGTACGGGTGGCGGAGATATGACAACTTTTGCTTTGGATACATGGTATACATTTACAGCAACTGGTACCGTACTAAATGTAAACATTACAGGATTTCCCAATGCGCAAATAGGTGTTTACTCCGGAGACTGCAACAATCTTTTGGGTCGTGGCTGCTCAACGAATGGCTCAATTGTAGTGACTCAAATTTTCCCTGGGGATGTGTACTATATTCAGGTCTCTGGAAATACTACTACTGCGACCGACAACAACTTCACGATAAGTGTTGATAATGATATTGATTGCAATGACTGTCTAACAGAATCAAATCTAACTGCTAACCCACCTCCAACAAACGGTGGATATGCACCCGGACAGGTAGTACAATTTTGTTACACTGTGACTGATTTTCAGGAAATAAATACGAATTGGTTCCATGGAGTCCAAATTTCTATGGGTGCTGGTTGGACAGGAGTAATTTCAAACCCAACTCCTGCTGCTGATTGTAACGTTGATGTTACAGCAGGTCCAGGGGACGCGGGTGATGGAGTATGGAGATGGTACCCCACCGGTATCACTGCCACATTAGGAACTGCCTCAACTGCTGATGATGTCGTTTGGCCAGCAGGTTTTTATTTTGATAATTCAAATATTACCGGAACAAATGCTGGAAATAATTATGGCGATCCGGGAAACTGTGGATGGACATTTTGTTGGGATTTGACAGTATCATCTGCCTGCTCTAACGGGGCAAGTTTGAGTGTAACTGTGAATACCACTGGAGATGGTGAAAGTGGTTCTTGGGACAATATTGGATGCGTGGATGATCCTGCCACAGTATTCAACGCAATTCAATTGTGTTGTTCAGCTACAGCAACCAACACAGGACCTTATTGCAGTGGTTCAACTATTCAGTTAAATTCAACAGGAGGAGACACATATAGTTGGACAGGTCCGAACGGGTTTACATCTGCAGCACAAAATCCTACATTGCCTGCGACCGCGGCAAATGCCGGTGTCTACACCGTTACCATCAACAACGCAGGGTGCATTGCTACCGCCTCAACAACCGTGGTTGTGAATACAACACCTGTTTTGACAATTACAAACCCAACCGCAGTATGTTCCCCAAGCACCATCAACCTTACCGATGCTGCTGTAACTTCCGGAAGTACGGGTGGAGGTACATTAACTTACTGGACAAATGGTACGGCTACAACATCCCTAAGCAATCCTTCAGCAGTGGTAACTACCGGTACCTATTATATTCAGGCAGCAAATGGCAGTTGTACAGATATTGAGCCGGTTACGGTAACAGTGAACCAAACACCCAATCTTGTAATTAATGATCCTGCATCAGTGTGTTCGGGTACCGTTGACATTACTGCTGCAGCGGTAACTTCTGGTAGTACAAACACTGGTACACTCACATACTGGACAGACTTAGCTGCAACAAACTCATTGTCCAATCCAAATGCAATTGGTACTGCTGGCACTTATTACATTCAGGCTACAAACAATGGTTGTACGGATATTGCTGCCGTTACAGTTTCATTTGCCTCAACTGCAAATTTGGTTATTACTAATCCGGCTGCGGTATGTTCGCCAAACACTGTCGATTTGACGGCAGCATCTGTAACAGCTGGTAGTACGGGAGTGGGAACACTGTCTTATTGGACAAATCTCGCGGCAACCAACCCATTGTCTAATCCTAATGCAGTTACTACGTCCGGGACTTATTACATTCAAACTGTGAGTGGGTTGTGCTCTGATATTGAGGCTGTTGTAGTTACCGTAAATGCTTCTCCTAATTTAATTATCACTAACCCAGCTGCTGTTTGTCAGCCAAATACGGTGGATGTAACTGCAGCAAGTGTTACTTCAGGAAGCACGGGCGGCGGTACACTTACGTATTGGACAGATGCTGGCGCTACCGTTTCTCTCTCAAATCCTGATGTGGTTAATGCGGGAGGAACATATTATATTCAATCAACAGCAGGAAGTTGTTCAGATATTGAAGCTGTCACAGTGACAATCAATACAACACCAGTGTTGACAATTACTACTCCCGTGGCTGTATGTTCACCGAATACCATCGATTTGACAGATCTAGCAGTAACTGCAGGAAGCACAGGTGGAGGAACACTTTCTTACTGGACCAATGCCGGGGCAACAAACCCATTGTCTAATCCTAATGCAGTTGCTACTTCCGGAACATATTACATTCAGTCAGCGAATGGTGCATGTACAGATATTGAACCGGTAACAATTACTGTTAATATTACTCCTAACTTATCTATTACTAACCCTCCTGCAGCATGTACACCAAATACGGTTGATTTGTCAGCATCTTCCGTAACCGCAGGAAGTACTGGAGGAGGTTCATTAACGTATTGGACTGATGCCTCTGCAACAATTGCCTTGACTGGTGAAAATGCTGTTTCCGCATCTGGAACATATTATATTCAGGCATCCTCTGCGGGTTGTACTGACATTGCCCCGGTAACAGTGACTATCAATACGACACCATCACTTGTTATCACAGATCCTGCGGCAGTTTGTTCACCAAATACTGTTGACCTGACATCCGCTGCTATCACAGCAGGAAGTACAGGTGGAGGGACATTGACGTATTGGACCAATGCTGGGGCAACAACGTCATTGACAACACCTTCAGGTGTCACTACGTCTGGCACGTATTATATTCAGGCAAACAACAGCGGTTGTACTGATATTGCTCCTATAATTGTAACAATCAATGCGCAGCCACAATTGGTTATTACTGATCCGGCGGCAGTTTGTTCTCCACTGACCGTCGATATAACTGCTGCGAGTGTTACTTCTGGAAGTACCAACGCTGGTTCGTTGACGTATTGGACAGATGCGTCTGCAACAAATGCGCTTAGCTCTCCTGCCTCTGTTTCAGCAACGGGTACCTACTATATTCAGGCTGTTTCGAATGGCTGTACAGATATTGCACCTGTTGTTGCAACGATAAATCCATTGCCACCTGCACCACCTGCAGGTACGGATGCAACCTATTGTTCGACATGGGAATTCGCCTTAATGGCTGCTTCAGGATCAGGTGGTACGTACACGTGGTATTCGGACGCTGTATTAACGAATGTATTAGAGACTGGGCCAACTTTGGCACCATCGAATGTGATTGGTACAACGTCCTATTATGTTACTGAAACATTGTTGGGTTGTGAAGGTCCGGCCAGTGTAGTGGTTATCACTGTCAATAATTGCGAGATTACTGTACCTACTGCATTTACCCCAGACGGAGACGGAACAAATGAATATTGGGAGATCGTTGACATTGATCTGACTTACCCGAACAATTTGGTGATGGTATACAACCGTTGGGGTAACTTACTTTATCAGTCTGAAAAAGGAAATTATTCAGGGAAACCATGGAATGGAACTTTCGAAGGAAAGTCAATGCCGGTAGGTTCTTACTATTTTATCATTGAAACAGGTGTTGAGGATGTAGATCCAATCACGGGAATTGTTTCTATAGTACTTGAAAAATAAACTAGTATAATTCAAACAAAAAATGAAAAGATTATTACTTCTGGTAGGGGTTGTTTTAGCCGGGGCATCTTGGTCTCAGCAAATGCCTCAATATAGCCAATATGCAAGAAACCAATACATCATCAATCCTGCGGCTGCCGGAACCTACGATTTTGTAGACATTACCATGGCAGGAAGATGGCAATGGTTGGGATTTGGAGACGAGCCACGTACGGCCTATTTATCTGTCACTGCTCCACTGTCTCGACCAAAAGTGAGATATAATCCTGCACTTCGTGTATCTGACGGTCCGATTAGAAATCCTAAAATCAATACCGGAAAGTTGAAACATGCGATTGGCGGTCAGTTTTTGGCTGATCAATATGGTGCGTTCAGAAAGATGCAAGGTGCCCTGACTTATGCGCTTCATCTTCCTGTAAGTCAGAAGTACAACTTATCTTTTGGTGTACGTGTAGGGATGTCAAGCAATTCTTTCCTTGCAGATAAGGCCCAGGTGTTAAATCTTGTTGATCCAACATCATTTGCCTACAACGATAATACGTACAACAATTTTGTAAGCAATCAATCAAGTAAGTATATCATGGATATCGGTGCTGGGTTAAATTTCTATTCCAATAGAACGTTCTTAGGAATAGCCGCTGATCAATTAACTAAGGACCTCGTTGAATTTGGATCGGGAACAGCAAACTTCAATAATCAGTATCACTTTAATGTCTCTGGGGGGCATAAATTTGATTTAAATGAAAATCTTACGCTCATGCCATCTTTCCTTGTGAAGTTAATGAGCCCAGCGCCAGTTTCTATCGATGGAACACTTCAGTTGGAATACAAAGAATGGCTATGGACAGCAGTTTCTTACCGACACAAAGACGCTGTTATTGGAATGGTTGGATTGAATATCAGTCAAAAATTCAAGTTTGGTTATTCGTATGATTTCTCTCTTTCGCGTTTTAATGACTTCAGCAGCGGAGGACATGAAATTGTACTAGGATTAATGTTAGGAAGATAAATTTGAAAAAAGAAAATCATGAGTATTAAACATAGTGTTTTAAGTATAGTAGTTTTTGTTTCATTCTCCGTTACTGCACAGTTTTGGAATATTTCTGAGGTTAAGAGACTACCCGGAACGGTGAATACGGAAGTTGCTGAAGAAAGTATTCCGGTCTTTTCAAAGGACAGCTCTATGTTGTATTTCGTTCGAACCTATGATCCAAAAGCGGAAGGTGGGGAGTACGATCAGGACATCTGGTTCAGTCGTAAGTCCGGAGACGGATATACAGATTGTCAACTTCTGAAATCTATTAACAACAAGTATAATAATGCCGTAATTGGATTGAATGCCAATGGCAGCAATATGTACGTTCTTAATACCTATGAAGGCAAGAAGGACTTGGTTAAAGGGTTGGCGGTTTCTGCAGCAGATGGCGCAGATTGGGGTAAACCTGTAGAGATTGTCATTCCGACGCTTGATATCGAAGGTGATTTCTATGGCTTCCACGTGAACCGTTCGGAGGACATCATTCTTATTTCTTACGCAGGACCAAATTCTGTTGGTCTAGAAGATCTTTATGTCAGTAAGAAGCAAGGAGGAACGTGGTCTGCACCTATTAACATGGGGAATGTTCTGAATACCGCTTCATTTGAAATCTCTCCGTTCTTGAATAAAACGAGCGACACCTTGTTTTTCTCGAGTGAAGGTCACGGTGGAATGGGTGGAGCAGATATTTTCTATTCCGTAAGACTTGATGATTCTTGGACAAACTGGTCAAAGCCGGTGAATTTGGGGAATAAAATCAATTCGCCTAAGTTCGATGCGTATTTCAGTTATACGACAAATCAAATTTACTGGTCATCGAATCGCGATGGTGAACGCAGTGACATCTACATGGCCACAGTTCTGTATCCTCCACCACTTTCGGTCTCTTGTAAGGGAATTGATATTACAAAATACGGAGCAAACGATGGACGACTTGAATCAACTCCAAAAGGAGGGGTTGGGAAGATTACCTATAGCTGGACCAACAATTCAAAAGAACAAAATCCTTTTGGTGTAGCGAAAGGGGAGTATACGGTAACTGCCAAAGATGAGCTTGGTCAGACCGCGACGTGTACGTGCCGAGTGAATGAACCACTTCCACCCGTTGTGGAAGACCTTCAGTTGAAGCACTATTTCGAATACAACGGCGATAAGCTAACGGTCGAAGAAGGTAAATTGCTTGATTTTGTATCGAAATTAGAGACACAAATCACCAATGGACGCCAAAAAGTAACCATTAACATTTGGTCATCAGCATCCTATGTTCCAACCAAAACATTTGCTACGAATGATAAACTTGCAAGATCAAGGGCCAATCGCATTAAAAACGAGTTGACCGCTTATTTCAAGTCAAAGAACATGGCGGATAAAGTAACAATAAAGATTGTTTCTGCTGTGGTTCAGGGACCTAAGTACGAAAAAGACTTTGAGAATACTGCGAAATACCACGATTTCCAGTACATTGAATTGAAAACAGAATAAGTTTTAGAGAAAAGGCCGCGAAAGTGGCCTTTTTTATTTTATGTGTTTTTCGATCACCTTCCATACATGATTGGCCGAGTGCTCCCAATTAAAAGCCGCGCCGCGTTCTAATCCTCTACGTTTTAAATCCTGGTAAAGAATGGCATCGCTGGTTAGTTCGCTCATGCAACGGCTAATTGCTTGTTCATCAAAAGGATCACACAAAAGAGCTGCATCGCCAGCTACTTCGGGTAAGGAAGTACGGTTCCCACAAATTACCGGAACACCGCATTTCATTGCTTCCACGATGGGAATTCCAAATCCTTCATAATAGGGAACAAATGTTAATGCAAAGGCTGCAGCAGTTACCTTACAAAGTTCTTGCTTTTCAAGATGACCGGTAAAAACAACATCAGTTCCCAGGGCCTTCATCAGCTGCTCTAGCTCTTTATCCCTTCTCCACATGGAACTGCCAACAAGCACTATTTTCATTGAGAGTCTGTCATGTTGTTTAAACTCTTTGAATGCACGCAATAAACGCAAAAGATTTTTTCTAGGATGTATGGATCCTACAAACAGAAAATAAGGGTTTCCTGAACTATATTTTGATCTAATCTCTCCAATGGATTTCTCATCTAGTGGGACGTATTCATCCGAAGCGCCATTCCAGCAGTAACTTATTTTAGTTGACTCTATTCCATACACCGATTGGATGTCTTCCATAGAATAATTGGAGACAGTAATAATCTCACTTGCTTTATGTGCAAAACGAGGAAAAAAGTAACGAAGATACAAACGCGCAGACAGTGGAAGGTCTTTCGGATGATGTTCAAAATTAATATCATGAATGGTAATCACTTGTTTAACCGAGCTGGACAATGAAAGGTACCCATCCGGAGAGAACAACAGATCAATGGAGTGCTTTTTTAAAGCTTTGCGAACAGCAATTTCAAACCAATATATGAACAAAATCGGATGACGTGCAGGAGGATTTAGTACCACCGGAGTGACATTCTTTGCAAAAATGAACTTCTGATCATAAGGTCTGTCAAAGTAAAAATAGAAGTCATGCTCAGGATGTGCACATACTATTCGTTGAACAACCTCAAAGGTGTACCAGCCAAACCCTTCCATTTTTCCGGGCAACAAAAACCTGGTATTTATTGCAATTCGCACTAAAAATTCAGAATATAATTCGTTCTTTTTTCTTTTCCTATGGTGGTTGAAGGTCCATGACCGCAGTACACAACCGTTTCTTCAGGCAACTTAAACATCGTGTTGAAAATGGAATCTTTCAACGTATCAAGGTCGCCTCCCGGAAGGTCCACTCGTCCAAAGCTGCCATTGAAAAGAACATCACCGTTGATCACAAAATTATTCTCTCTATTGTAATACACTACATGTCCAGGGGAATGACCAGGGGTATGATACACGTCAAACAGTATGTCTCCAAATGAAAGCTGCTCACCTCCCTGTAGAATATGTGTCGGTAAAGGTGAAGGAGAGTACCCTTCAAATCCATACACATGCGCGTACGAACTCACGGCTTTTAAAGTCGCGACATCTTCGGAGTGTAGGTAATAATCAACACCGAAAGTGCGCATTATAAATTCATTTCCCAGAACATGGTCAATGTGCGCATGCGTACCCAAAATTGCACGTAGCGTCAAACGTTCCTCCTCAATGAATGCGCTGAGTATCTGTTGTTCTTCGCGGCTGTAAAAACCCGGATCGATAATCACAGCATTTTTATACTGATCAAAAATCAGAAAAGTATTTTCCTGAAAAGCGTTGAATTCAAATTGTTTTATTCCTATCGACATTTTGTGTTTGTGCTTGCCCAAAGTTACATTATATTTCACGGTCTAATTATCTTCAACTTTTTGGCACGTTTATTTATATTTGCCCTAAAATTTTCAATATGAAACGTATAGTTCCCTTCTTTATTCTGATTTTTCTTGCGAGCTGTGGGGTAAAAGTTCCTTACACCAATGACATTAAAGAAGAATTTAATCTTTCTTCAGTTGATAAAGTTAAGAAAGTTCAGTTCTACACTTCGGCAACAATCATAATGGAGCGAAGCAAGCAGTCTGGAAATCAGGGGACGGCTGACGATGGTGCGCTTATTTCTAATTCCAACAAAGAACAAGACCGTGTTATTATTCCGATCAATACGAAGTGTGTTTTTGACAGTTATGGTCCAAATGGTGAGCTCATCGTTCGTTTTGAGACTGGAGTGGGTAAAACGCTAACGTTTACTGTAAGACAAGCTCAGGCAACCAATGCAAAATACTTTTTGGTAGCAGATTGGACAAATGAGAAGGGAGGCAAATTATCTTATGGCAACGAAACTTATTTCGCTTCATCTTCAAGTAATACAACTTACCTGATGGTCAAACGTAAAAATCTTCAAAAAACAAAGCGTAAGGACCGCGTCGTAAAAGGAATGAAAGTTTAAATCAAAAGGGCCGAAAGGCTCTTTTTTATTTACAATAATTTAACGCAAATTAAACATTGAGGTATTTGAAGATGACGACCTTTGATAATGATGGATTTGATCAATCGGGAATTAAGCTGGTTAAGCTTCAATGAAAGGGTACTGCAGGAGGCTCAGGACAAAAGGGTACCACTAATTGAACGTGTTCGATTTCTTGGAATTTATTCCAACAATCTGGATGAATTCTTTCGAGTCCGCATTGCAAATCTTAGACGGATGATTGCCGTGCGTAAAAGATCAGTAGATGGGTTCAAAGGAACACCATCAGAACTATATGCTGAGATTAGAAAAAAGGTTCTTAAGCAACAGGAAATATTCGAAAGTACGTATGAATCATTATTTAATGAACTTGCAGATCATGGCATTATCCGCTTGGATGAAAACTCAGTAACAGATCTTCAGCGTGCCGAGCTAAAAGACTTTTTCGAGTTAACGCTTAAGCACGCCATTGTTCCTGTCTTAATTGAAGGGAAAGTTGGCCATCTAAAGTTGCAGGATTCTGGGATCTACCTTGCGGTAAAATTATTGCCAAAGAGAGGTAAAAAATGTAAATACGCATTAATACAAGTGCCCCCAGAATTCTCAAGGTTTTACCTCATGCGCGAAGGCAGAAAGGATTACCTGATTCTTTTGGATGACGTCATACGACTTCATTTGGAAAGTATTTTTTCAATCTTTGAGTTCACTAGAATTGAGGCGTTTACCTTCAAATTTACCCGTGACGCCGAATTAGACTTAGACGATGATATTTCCATATCTTTTATTGAAAAGATGGAGAAAAGTTTGAAGCAAAGAAAACAGGGAAAACCTGTCAGATTTGTTTATGATGAACGTATGCCCGAAGATCTGTTAAGGCATGTTTTGAAAGCGTTACAATTGCGCACAGGGGTGAATCAAATTCCAGGAGGAAAGTATCATAATTTTAAGGATTTTATGAAATTTCCTTCTTTCGATCGAAAGAATCTTCTTTTTCCTCCTCAACCCGCGCTACCACATCCAGATTTTACCGAAAACAAAAGCCTTATTGAAAGTATTCTTTTCAAAGATGTTTTATTAAACTTTCCCTATCAACGTTTTGACTACATAGTAGATCTATTAAGAGAGGCGGCAATTGATCCCTTGGTAGTATCTATAAAAATCAATATCTACCGAGTTGCCAGAAATTCTCAGGTTATGAACGCTCTGAATGCAGCCGTTGCAAATGGCAAAAAAGTGACAGTTGTTTTGGAATTACAGGCGAGGTTTGATGAGGAACAAAATTTATATTGGGCAGATAAGCTGAAAGAAAATGGTGCGAGGGTTATCTATGGAGTACAAGATTTGAAAGTGCATTCGAAGCTGATGCTCATTCATCGAAAGCAAAAAGCTTTAAACCAATATATTTCATACGTAGGTACAGGAAATTTTAACGAAAGAAGTGCGCAAGTATACAGTGATCTGGCGTTGTTGACGTCTGATATTAATCTTGCCGGGGAAGTTCAAAAGGTATTCAGGTTATTGGAAAATAATCTCGAGAGACCAATTTTTAAGCAGTTGATTGTTTCTCCATTGAATACACGTAGAAAAATAACTCAGCTCATTGATCAGGAAATAAAAAATGCCAAAAAGGGAATATATGCTGAAATACGTATTAAACTCAATAATTTAACGGATGTAAAAATGATTGAGAAGCTTTACGAGGCAGGCGCCGCGGGGGTAAAAATCAGAATGATCATTCGAGGGATTTGTGGTTTGGTTCCGGGAGACAAAAAAATAAGTGAAAACATTGAGGTAATTAGTATCGTAGATCGATATTTAGAACATTCAAGAATATTAATTTTTGAAAATGGGGGCAACCCCTTATACTACATTACAAGTGCGGATTGGATGGAGCGAAATCTCGATAAACGAATGGAGGTTGCATGTCCAATAAAATCAAATGAGCTAAAAGATGAGTTGAATAAACTATTTGAAATTCAGTGGAAAGGAAACGTTAAAAGTCGTTTGATTAGAAAAAAAATGGATAACCCTTATCGTGTTGCTGAATCGACAGAAAAGATATTTCATGCTCAGGTAGAAACATACAGGTATTTTCAGCGGAAATGCCTCATTTCACATAAATAGAAATAGCTCGGTCTTTCTGTAATTCAACCGAGGCACTGCTGAAGCTCGGAGCACTGAATGTTTCACGCGCATTGTTCGAAAACCCATAACGTTCAACCGGAATACCGAGCATGTTCTTGTCAAGCTTACCATTGTTGTTCCTGTCGTGAAACACGGCTACTGCATACGTTCCACACTCGAGGTATTCAAATTTTACAGAAGAGGTTTTCCCGCTAATCGCTACCACCTTTCCAATAAATTGCTTATTGATCTCGGGCCAAGTATCTTTGGGTCGGTATAGGGCAATATACGATTTTCCAACATTGTCTGTAAACCCCGTCACATTCACTGTGAGTGAAACTTTGCTTGTTGGAAATAGGCCTATTAGTAAAACGCACAAGAACAAAAACTTCATAAACCTAAAACAATTTCCCGAGGGAATGGTTCAGGGAACTTCGATCTTTATGTTACGAATTTCCTTCGTTTCCGTAGTTGAATTTATATGCTCAGAGCTTTTCAAACGATTCGAAATGAACAATAAGATGATTCCAATGACCAGAGCATATGCAACGAATTTGAGTAAATACGTCCATTTCGTTTTTGGCCTGACGAAACGTTGAAGATCTATTTTTCGATTGTCGTTCATCACTGCAAAGTACACCAAATAAGTATTAACTTTGATCAACCATGAGTGAAAACAGGAATATTCTTGTAACCGGCGGGTGTGGATACATTGGTTCCCACACAGTCATTGAGCTAATCCATCATGGGTACACTCCTGTTATTGCTGACGATTTCAGGAATGCAAATCGAAAGGTGCTGGAGGGATTTAATGAACTATTGTCCTTTGTACCAGAGATCCATGAAATGGATATTTGTGACCGCAAGGCAATGAAGGCTCTTTTTGCATCCAAAAAATTTCATGGGATAATTCATTTTGCAGCAGATAAGGCTGTGGGTGAATCAGTTGAGAATCCATTGAAATATTACCATAACAACCTTGAAGGGCTGAATGTGGTCTGTGCTATGGCGCTTGAATTTGGGGTTTTCAATTTTGTTTTTTCCTCTTCATGCACCGTTTACGGAGAACCCAACGGAGTTAAAGAAGTGAATGAAAGCTCGCCGAAAAGTCAGCCAGGCTCCCCCTATGGTAACACCAAGCTCATTGGCGAACAAATGCTTGCAGATGTGCATAACGCCTTTCCAAAGTTTAAAGTGATGAATTTGCGTTACTTTAATCCTGTTGGTGCGCATCCTTCGGGAGCTTTGGGAGAATTTCCGATTGGTAAACCCAACAATTTATTCCCATTCATTACACAAACTGCCATCGGAAAGCAAGAATGTTTGGTAGTTTTCGGCAATGATTATCCGACCACCGATGGGACATGTGTTCGGGATTATATCCATGTATGTGATCTCGCCGAATCACACGTTAAGGCACTGAAATTTTTGGAAAACCAATCAGGGAATTGTTTAGAGTACATCAATATTGGTACAGGTCGCGGATCTACTATTCTGGAGGTAATTCAACTTTTTGAATCACGCAGTGGTCTGAAATTGAACTGGAAATTTGGTCCAAGACGCCCCGGAGATGTGGTAGAGATTTATGCGAATGCTGATCGTTCGAGAGATGTTATTGGGTGGCAACCGAAATATTCACTTTCAGAAGCCATAGACCATGCTTGGCAGTGGGAACAACGAATTGCAGAAATAAGATGAGCAGACTTATCGCCATAGGATTACTGTTCGTCGCTACATTTCAATTGAATGCACAGCCCGACAATGTTCGTGAAGGAGGCAAGCCTGGGATTCTATGGAATTTTACAGGTTTACGTCCCGCAAAAGCAGGAAAGGCCATGAAGTATGATCGATTCGTATTTGATATCACTTACAACGACTGGTTGGGCGAACTTCGTTCATTTCAAAATCAGTGGTCTTCCATCGGGCTCAATTCCAATGTCTTGTTTGACATTTCATTGAACAAGAAAAACACATTTTCTTTTGGAACGGGTATTCGACATTCTCTGTTCCGAACCGAAAACTTGTCCAATCTCTTTGTGAGCGATCCTACAGGATCTTATACCTTGGTGAAAGAAGGAAATTCGGATGCCAAACGAATTTTACTTTGTGGAAA
Source organism: Cryomorphaceae bacterium (assembly GCA_021298235.1). The sequence continues at coordinate 62,318 of JAJTDX010000007.1, forward strand.
CGCATTAGGTATACCACTCGAGCTTCGATTCAAAACAAAAGGTAGAGATCATTTTAAATTTCATATTGGCGTGACACCTGCCTATCAATTGAATATCTATTCAAAAACTGTTTTTGATAATGGAAATAGTTCAAAAGATTATCACTTTGTAGATTTAAATAGATTCTCGCTTACTGGTCATGTGCGTGTTGGAGTCCGTAACTGGGCTCTATACGGAGCATGCAGTATTAATCCACTTTTTTATAGCCGTGCAAGTACCACGTTGCATTTACTTCAATTGGGTTTGAGTGTTTCCCTCTTCTAATGAAGTTCATCGATACACATACTCACTTATTCAGTGATTCATTTGACGAAGACCGTTCTGAAATGATTCAAAGGTCAATTTCCTTGGGAATAAATACATTCCTTCTGCCAAATATCGATATAAGCTCGATTGAAAAAATGCATCACTTGTGTTCTGATTTCCCCAACCAATGTTTCCCAATGATGGGATTACACCCTGGTTCTGTTGGGGAAAATTGGGAAAAGGATCTTGAAGTCATTCAATCGCATTTGTTTTCAGGCAGAAAGTATGTCGCTGTAGGAGAGATCGGCATGGATCTATACTGGGACAAGACATTTCAAAGGCAGCAAGAAAAAGTATTCCGTAAGCAGATTGCTTGGGCGAAAGAGCTAAAATTACCCATTGTCATTCACGCTCGCGAAGCTTTCGAGGAGATATTTTCCGTTTTAGATGACTTAGCCGATGGTTCTCTGACCGGTGTATTTCATTGTTTTACCGGAAACGCTGAACAAGCAAGGAAAATAATGGAATATTCAACCTTTAAAATTGGCATCGGGGGGGTATTGACATTTAAGAAATCCGGCCTGGATGAGGTTGTAAAAGAAATACCGATGGAATATTTAGTTCTCGAGACAGATTCGCCTTATCTTGCTCCTGTCCCACACCGAGGAAAACGCAATGAAAGCGCATTTCTAATGCTCGTTGCTGACAAGCTGGCAGAGGTGAAACAATTGAGAATTGAAGAAGTAGCGGCAATCACTACTTCGAATGCACAGGAACTGTTTAATTTGTAGTTGAATGAATACGAAGCCAAGGGTATTACTCATTTACACAGGTGGCACGATCGGTATGATCAATGATCCACAAACGGGACAGCTGAAAAGTTTTGATTTTAATCATTTGCACCAGCATGTTCCAGAGATCAACCGGATAAACGTGGATCTGAATACGGTGAGCTTCGATCAACCCATCGATTCCTCTGAGATGAATCCGTTGCGTTGGCAGCAAATGGCACAGCTTGTTTTTGATCATTACAATAACTACGATGGTTTCGTCATTCTTCACGGTTCAGATACAATGGCTTTTTCTGCCTCTGCTTTGAGTTTTATGCTACAGGGACTGCGTAAACCGGTCATTTTTACAGGGTCACAATTACCAATAGGCACAATAAGAACCGATGGGAAAGAAAATTTAATCACTTCTATTGAAATTGCTTCGGATATGGATGAGAATGGTCAGCCTATAGTACAGGAGGTTGCTGTTTATTTTGAATATTCTTTGTATAGGGGCAATAGAAGCTCCAAGGTTTCAGCAAATCAGTTTGAGGCTTTTTCCTCCCCGAATTGTGGGGAGCTGGCAAAAGCAGGGGTGACAATTTCGTACAACAGGGACATACTTTTCAGAACCTCACTTCCGCATCTTGTGTATCAAAAAGAAATGAGTACCCGAGTAACATTGTTTAAAATATATCCGGGATTCTCCTCCGCATCTTACGTTAGTTTGTTTGATCGTACCAATACGGATGTTGTAATTTTGGAAACGTTTGGTTCCGGAAATGCTCCGAATGAACCCCAGTTTCAGACACTCATTGAGAATTATATTGCCGAAGGGGGTGTGATACTAAACATAACTCAGTGCAATTCTGGTTCTGTACAACAGGGTAAATATGCTACAAGCGCCTTCTTTGAAAAAGTGGGCGTAATCAGTGGGCGAGATCTAACTACAGAAAGCGCACTTACCAAGGTAATGCACCTTCTTGGACAGAATTTATCTCACACACAAATCAAAACTCAAATGCAAAGTGCTCTCTGCGGAGAAATGACCATTTGACCAAAGAATTTTATTATTTTCGTATCCCCAACACAGAGAGGTGTCCGAGTGGTTGAAGGAGCTACCCTGGAAAGGTAGTATACGGGTAACTGTATCGAGGGTTCGAATCCCTTCCTCTCTGCAAAAAGGTCTTACGTTAGTGAGGCCTTTTTCATTTGAAGGGATGAGAACCCTCGGGTTCGAGCCGTAGCGTAGCGAAGACAGGCGCAGCCAATCCCTTCCTCTCTGCAAAACCATCCCAAGCTTAAAACACTTGGGATTTTTTTGTGGACGAAATGAAAGCTTGCTTTCAAATTTCGGGAACAAAAAAAGACCAGCTGATCGAGGTACGAGAGCAGGGATGTGTTTTAAGCTTCCCCACACAGGGA
>JAJTDX010000082.1 GCA_021298235.1 Cryomorphaceae bacterium
TTCAAATTTTTCAATGCTGACCACATCGGGTCCACATCATCATCGTCATCATCGCCTCCTTCTTTTTCTACGGATGGAGCTCCCGAATACTTTTCTAATAGCGCAATCATCTCTTCATTGCATTTACCTGCCTCATGGACTAGACGAGTAGGCAAGGATACGGTAATCAGCTCATAAATGTTCTGACTAAAATCAAGTTCGTAGGAATCAGGCGGAAGAACAATCAATGTTTCATCTTCACTTTCTTCATCTCCAAACTTATAAATTAGACGGAAGTTTCCCTTCACAGGTACTTCTACCTCATCTGAGCATCGGTCACATGCGGTGAGCACCTTTCCGTCAATCAAAAATTCACCGATGAGCATCGTTTCCTTTTTTTCAAGTCTCAGGTCCACTTTGACGTTTCCTTTTTCAATGATGGAATAATCCAGCGCCTCAAAGAACGAATCACGAACCTCAAATGAGAAATCGTGAAAGCCGATTTTCAAGCCAACAAAAGGGATAATAAATTCTCTTTTTGTCTTCACCGCGAGAAAATTGGATGGCAAAGGTAGCAATTTATACTTTACCGCGTTAAAAAGTTCTAATTTTTAGCAGCTAAGACCCCTATTCCACTTGTTCTGATGTTCTTTTCTTCTCCTTTGGCGAGCTTTGAAGCGGATTTAAATGAATATCGCGCACAAACTTTCGCGTACGATAGACATCGAGAGAAAGATAGATTGCCTGACGGAGAGAATTTTCGGATGCACTGTTTTTGCCAACAATATCGAAAGCCGTACCATGATCAGGAGAGGTTCTAACGATTGGCAACCCTGCTGTGAAGTTTACACCGTCGTCAAATGCCAATGCCTTAAAGGCGGTCAAACCCTGGTCGTGAAACATGGCCAGAATGCCATCGTACTGATGTCGAGCTGTCGAACCAAAAAATCCATCGGCTGGGAAAGGACCAAATGCCAGAATATCTTCGTTGCGTGCAGCATTGATCGCCGGAATGATTATCTCCTGTTCTTCTGAACCCATTTTGCCATTTTCACCTGCATGTGGATTTAAACCAAATACGGCTATTTTAGGACGGACCAGGCCAAAATCCTTTTTAAGAGAGCTTTCAAATGCTTTAATTTTGGAAAGAATCCTATCCTTTGACAGGGCAGAACTCACTTCCTTGAGCGCAATATGTGTTGTAGCCAAAGCGACACGTAAAGTACCGGAAACCATAACCATTAATGCATCTTGTTCGCCGGATAATTCTGTCAGATATTCCGTGTGTCCCGGAAATTTAAATCCTGACTTTGCCATCGCCTCCTTCGAAATTGGAGCCGTGACCAATACATCTATTTTCCCAGATGCCAGATCCGTCGTAGCCCGTTCCAAGGCTTGAAAGGCACAGGAGCCCCCGATTTCTGTCGCTTGACCCATTTGTATTTCAACCTCATCGCTCCAAACATTAACAATGTTCACTTTCTTATTTTGAGCCTCCTCTGCTGATTTACATGTCTGATAGGCAAACTCTTGTTCATTCAATACGCGCTTATAATGGGCAAAAACCTTGGTTGATCCATAAATAACAGGAGTTAATTCTGCAAGCATGCGAGTATCACTGAAAACTTTCATTATGATCTCCGGTCCTATCCCATTTATGTCTCCAATGGAGATGCCCACTCTGATACCAACGCCTTCCTTTTCCATGTTATTTGAACTTTTTCAAAAATGTATACAACAAGCGAACTCCTGTTCCGGTACCTCCTTGTCCCTTGTAATCTTCTTTTCCATCTAGCCAGGAAGGACCTGCAATGTCCATATGAATATAGGGCGAGCTCACAAAATGTTCAAGAAATTTCCCCGCCGTGATCATTCCTGCATATGGACCGCCAATATTTTTAAGATCGGCAATAGTTGACTTCATTTCCTCCGCATAATCGTCCCAAAACGGGAAACGAACAACGCGCTCATGCACTTCCTCTCCCGATTTTTCCAACAGTTCAAAATGCTTGTCGTCCGCATTACCCATGATGATCGATGCTTTCGTTCCAATAGCGCGAACAGCTGCACCAGTGAGAGTTGCTGCATCAATAACCAATGACGGCTTAAACTTCTCAGCATACGAAAGGGCATCCGCTAAAATCATTCTGCCCTCGGCATCCGTATTAAGTACCTCTACTGTTTTACCATTGAACATAGTGATGACGTCTCCGGGAGCATAGGCATTGCCTCCCGGACGGTTATCCGTTGAAGGAACCAGCACAACGATATGCACTTTTAATTTTTGTAACGCAGCGAGGTAGAGAGCGCCCACAACGGTTGCAGCACCTGCCATATCACTTTTCATGACATCCATTGATCCCGGGGTAGGCTTAAGACTTAAACCTCCCGTATCGTAAACGATACCTTTACCAACAAGCACTATCGGTTTCTTATTCTCCGGATTCGCAGGCTTGTATTCCGCGATCGTAAATGTAGGTGGATCAACGGAGCCTTTGTTTACGGCGAGTAAGCCACCCATTTTCAGCGACTCGATCTGAGTCTTTTCAAGTACCTGAACAGAAATTCCAGTTTCTTTGCCCAAAACCTGAATGTGCTCAGCAAGCTTTATTGAATTCAAGTGTGAAACAGGCTCATTGACACGGTCTCGAACCCAAAAAACAGCTTTTACTGTAGCTTCGATCTCTTTGAGTTTCTTATCTGAAAAGCTCGCAGGTAGGAATACCTCTTTCAATGAATGCCGTCTTTTGTCAGCATCTGTGAAATAAGGCAAAAACTGATATGAGGAAAGCATTAGTCCTTCTGTGAAATGGTAAATGGCAGAATCCTCTCCCCAAAGAAATACAGTTGAGTCTTTCTTCGTTAATTTTGAAAATACCGCATGACCGGCTATACGCAGTTTTTCGTGTGCCTGATCCGCTTTAATTAAAAAATAGGATGCCTGTACGGACTTGAAAAAGTCCATTTTATCATCAGATTTCAGAAAACTTTTTACGTAATCTCGAATGTCAGATTGGATGGATGAAGGAACTTTTGCGCCTTTGTGCAAAAGCAGTACAACCGTCTTTTCAGATGGTAATTCTGCATATTTTTTGAGTTGAATCATAGCTGAACGTTAATGTGACAAAAGTAGTGAAGTCAAGTGATTATTTCTCCTCTTCAGTTTCCTCTTCGTCATAATCGTTCAAGTCAACATCATAAAACTCTTTATTTAATGCCTTCCCAAGGTGATAATTTGTAATGGTAATGTCCAAAAGTTTTTCTCTGTACTTCAACTCATTTTCAAGGTCTGGTAAATTAGGATTCAAACAGATATCACCTAGGTATTTCGTTTTGGAAAGGTCACCACCCAACCAGCGTCCATGCCGTTTGCCCATCAGGTATGTTCCAACCTGATTTAATTTACCAAACGGATCATAAAACTTCCATACACCCGAAGGCAATCCGTCTTTCATCATTCCTTCATTCTGGAGAACACCGTTATCGTAATAGTTTTTAACGTATCCATTCATTCGATCAACAGAATCTTTTCCTTGCCAGATAGTCATCAGCTGACGGATTTCATAATGGTCGGTATGCGAGCAGTCGTATTTCTCAAATTTCTCGATGATGTAACTTTCACTTAATTTTTTACCATGCCGGTCATAATCCGTTAGAATGCCTTTTACTTTAAACTGAATTGAGTCATTTAGGGAGATGATAGTATCAAAATAATCTGCTTCGTATAAAAACTCCCCGTCGTAGCCATAATATTTCCAGCATGATACTTTCTTGCCCGAGGCAATATCACCATCCCTCGCTATTGTATCATTCGGGTAGTATTTTGTAATATGGTAGTCGATTCCTTGCTTGTTCACTAGGCTTGGCCTGCCGTAATACGGCTGGCTATAATAGCCGCTGCCTAAGCCTAAGTTCGCAAGCGCCCGATCCAGACTTTGGGTGGTGGTAATATCTGTAGGTTGAAAAAAGATTGAATCACGCCAGTCAAACATATAGCGAACACTGAGTTCATTCTCTTCCCAGATCTTTTCCTCAACCGGGAATCCAAATTGAAACTTCACATAGTGGTATCGGAATCCGAGTGTGTCATACGCTTCGTAATCATCGATCGCCTCGCCATTCAAAAAGAATCCACGTTTAGCCAGTCTTCCACTTAAGTGATACGCTTTGGACTCTCCCTGAAGTAAGCCATTCTGAAAATTAAGGTCATACAAAAGAGTAGAGTCAGTTCCATTCAACGTGAGGTATGTACGTACATATCCATCCAGCTGTCCATCAAGATAATTCAAGGAAGTATATGCCAGTTTATTGCGTTCGAAAGAAGGTCCTGTAGCTAATCCATCCACGAAGTTTATTTCTTGTTCTACTCCTCCATACCAATTGAAGCGCTGGTACTTCCCATTTTCGAGGCCATTCTTGAATTGACCCGAGCTCGCAAGAAAGTGCGTTTTTCTCCTCGGAAGAGAGTCCTTTAGATTTTCAGGTAGTTCCTCTTCGAAGTAATCGTAATTATTTTCCGGATCGAGTGTTTCATAGATTTTGTATGGCCCGTGCTGCATTCCTTTATCAAAGTTAAGCTCTTGAAGAACCTTACCAAATTGATCGTATATTTTCCATTTGCCCTGAGGTTTTCCTTCACTGAATTCTCCTTTAATGGTTTTAAGAAAGGGGGATTGCCTTCGCTCGGCAATTTCCTTTCCTGTCTCAGAAAACTCGTCGTACGAATAGGGATATTGTATTCCGAAAATAAAGCCTTGAATTAGATTCTCAAATATTGTTTGAGCATACTCCTCATCTATTTCCGAAGCATCAATTGTGTTAAAAAGAAGATCGTATTTCATCTTTCCTGTCATCCGATATTTAAGCAGCGCTTTGTCCAACCTATCCGAGTTTTCTATTACTGGCAATTCTACTTTGAGATTTTTACCCTCCTTCAAGCTAAGCTTATCAGACTTGGTAGTCAATGTGAATTTTCCTGTAAAAGGTTTGTTATTCGAATACAGGATTACGTCATCACTCATTTCATAAGCCTCGTTGTACAAATTAACCATGGCCTGAGGAATGCTGTCTTTCTCATAGTATTCATAAAGTCCTGCAGATGAAGTTGTTTCCACCATAAGGTTTCCAATTTTGTACTCGCGTCGGCCATTCCAGCTCTCAAAATCTTCGGAAAACTGCAATTCTCCTTTGGATGTTTTATTTCCTGTAATACTGAATTGTTCATAGCTCAAAGTTCGGTCTCTCGGATCAAATGAACGCGAGTAAAGCAAGCTTGCATCATCCTGATACCAGGACCTAAAGATCACGAGTGAGTCTTTCAACTCATGTCTGACCGTGTCCAGATGGTCGTAAAACATGTATCTGTCTTCCGGATTGCTTGTAACTTCAAACTCATCTATTACCATTTTTTTGATGTAATCCGGCCTGAAATTAACTCTCACAAAGGCTCCTTTCTGATTATACACCAGTTCGTGGTAAAGCTTGCCATTGTAATCGTATATCTTCTGAACATAGTGTGCAGAGTCAGGGTTAAATTCTATCACATCGTATGCGTTACCGTTGTCCCAAAAAATGGTGTCCTCCTTTAACAGGCGCCCGTTTTTAAACTCGTATCGCACCATGAGTTGTCCGTTTGGATACCTTTTCTCGTATACTCCGGTGTAATTAAATTTTAATCCAATACTGTCAATGAGCTTGAACGCAGGGATGTTTTTGTTTTGTAATTCATCATAGATTAATCCTCGGTACTCTTCAAATGGATCAACTACTTCGTTATATCCAAAATCGTCGTAAAATTCGCCTCCATAAAATTCTTCACCGTAGTACTCATCCTCATATATTTCACCATCATAGGAAGTCATTTTTTCTTCCTCCAGTTCAAGATCTGGTTCGACAGGAAAGTTAATCGTATAAATTTTCGAAGGGGAGAAGCTTACCTGATACTTCGCGGCAAAATCAAAATTGCTTTTTGCTCTAAAACTTTCCTTGTAAAGTTTATGCCTTATAACTGTCTGATAACTCACGGAATCTGATTCCAAAGGAGTGTATTCCCAGGTAACGATGTTGTTATTTCTATTGCGTTTACTCGTTCGACCGATGCCTGAATATTTAACATCTCTGTTCTTCCAAGTTCCCGAGGCTACACCCTGAGTATAGAAACCTTCTGTGATCGGATAATTGGTTCGGTTGAACATGGAATAATAACCATCCTTGATTCCGTTTTTGTAATTTACAGTTTCAATCGTAGTGTCACAATAAAAAGGCCTGCCAAGTTTCACATATTCATTGGCATCTGTTTTAGACAAGGTTGGACTGACTCTTCTGTTTTCCAAATGCCAAGTTCCTACTTTCTGGCCTTTTTCAAATCGACCATAATGGAAAAAAATGCGGCAACCTTCTGTCCATCGTATTCCTCCATGAAGCCTTTCTTGTCCAACGAAATGTAATTTGTAAAGAAGAGCACATATTTTCCATTAGGAATTGGGTCCAAGCTTGGAATAACATCATTTTCGAGTGTATATTTTGGTTCCATCAAAGGATATGGATTCTTTCGAATCGCTTTTTTAACTGAAGGCTTTCTCAGATGTTTATAGCGTTTGGCATATTTAATATTTTGAAAAATCGACAAGTATGCTTCCCTTCTAGCTCGTCGAAATTCCTTTTTATCATAGTCTTCTCCGTTCTCCAATATATACCATTCCTTGAAGCTTTTTCTTTGGTTTTCACCTCGATGGTAACGAATCACTCGCCATAGGTTGTTATGAAACATTAATTCCTCACCAAAGGGATACACGAAATAGTGCTGTCCTGCAATAGTGACGGTGTCAATTGTCTGTTCATTAGATTCCTGAGAAAATGACAATTGCAGCGAGAAGATCAGAAGGATCAGTGTAATTAGTTTATTTTTCATAAATAAATTTTTCATAAGAGGTGACGCCTAATTGTCTGTAAGAGGTTTCTTTTCGATGAACGATCAATACGGGTAGTTTTTTACTGTTCAAACGTATTGTGCTGACTGTTCGCATCAGAAATTCCTTGGATGAGAACGTAGAATCAACATAACTATTACAGTACCCTTTCTTATTATAGAAAAACGTACGTGTCAGTGTAAACGGAAAATCATTGCTAACCATGCGTTCAACTCTTCCGAGAAAAGGATGATACGTAAATTCGACAGTGCTCTTTTCTTTGATCTTGTTCTCCACACTGTATATCTTTCTCGGTTGCCAGGGCATGCCCAATACAATCTTGTCAGTTGGTCGCGGATGGCAGATTGAATCTACGGACAAGGCGCCCCAGTGCTCTTTTTTTGGCAGGAAGAATAGTTTATGTCCTGAACTCACGTCTTTGAATTTTAATACTCTACCCGTTTGCTCCAACAATTGATGCACATGAAAACCGGATTCCACAAATTCCTTGTCGGAAACCATTCCGCTGTCTCTGATAATGTAAGCCTTGCGGTAACCCAAGACTTTAGAGTGCATGTCATACACCACCTTTTTTCTTCCTACAGTTCGATGGTCATAATAGTAACTCAGTTCAATTGATTGAAGTAACGATTCATTGAAATGGTAATGACGTTCCTCACGCAAATCAATCTGTCTTATGTTATCCAGGGAATCCAGAACAAAATACTTTCGAACAATGCTTTTCAGGCCGTTATGTTTAATTACACTTCGATCAAAGATCAATGGAAAAGACAGGTTTTTCTCCAAATCGGAATCAAAAAATTGATAGCGTATCAATTGCATAGGCTGCTGGATATTTTCTAAGTCGTTGCCTTTCTCATTCTGTGAACAGGCAAACATTAGCGAAATAAAAAGAAGGGCAGCAGCAAGACGCATGAGGAACTAAATTAGAAAGATTCTCGGACACGTGACAGTTTCAACTCAAATGTCATCCATTTTTTTAATTGTATTTTTGTATAATGATAGAAAGACCATTGACCGACTGGTTACCGCTTACCCAGAAAGAGGTAGAAAAAAGGGGATGGGAAAATCTTGACGTGATTCTAGTTTCGGGCGATGCCTATGTTGATCATCCTTCCTTCGGAACTGCTGTTATAGGAAGAATCATAGAAGACGAGGGATTCCGTGTTGGCATCATTGCTCAACCAAGCTGGAAAGATGATCTAAGGGATTTTCGGAAATTTGGCAAGCCTAATTACTTTTTTGGTGTTACGGCAGGATGCATGGACTCAATGGTCAATCATTATACTGCTAACAAGCGACTGCGTTCAACAGACGCTTACACTCCGGGGGGCGCTGCCGGATTTAGACCGGATTACGCTACGACAGTTTACACAAACATTCTTAAAGAACTTTACCCTGACGTACCTGTGCTCATAGGTGGAATTGAAGCCTCCTTGAGACGTGTTACGCACTATGATTATTGGAAAGACCAGTTAATGCCCTCCATCCTTGTGGATTCCAAAGCGGATCTGTTGGTATATGGCATGGGCGATCAACCTTTGAGAGAAATGTTACAACTTCTCAAAAAAGGAGTGCCTTTCAGCAACTTGAAAACGATCAAGCAGGTGGCATTTCTTCAAGACTCAAAGGATACTTTACCAAAAAACAGACAATGGGAAACGATAGAGCTTTCCAGCCATGAAGAATGCCTATCGGATAAAATAAAATACGCTGCAAACTTCAAGATTGTAGAAGTTGAATCTAATAAATGGCAGGCAGACCGGATCATTCAAAAAGTCGGTAATCAAACGTTGGTAATTAACCCACCTTACAAAACAATGTCAGAAAATGAGATCGATAAGTCCTTTGTTCTCCCATACACACGGTTGCCGCATCCCAAATACAAAAAACGTGGTTCAATTCCCGCCTATGATATGATCAAATTTTCGATCAATATGCACCGGGGATGCTTCGGTGGCTGTAGCTTTTGTACGATCTCAGCGCATCAAGGAAAATTCATTGCTTCACGCAGTGAAAAATCCATACTAAATGAACTGGAAGAAGTAGTAAGTCATCCCGAATTCAGAGGGTATATCTCAGACCTTGGTGGTCCAAGTGCAAACATGTATAAGATGAAGGACAAGGACGAAGCTATCTGCGCACGATGCAGCTCCCCAAGCTGTATTCATCCTGTGATCTGCAGTAATCTGGACACCTCACACAAGCAAATGACGGCACTTTATCGCAAGGTGGACGCACATCCAAAGGTTAAAAAAGCCTTTATCGGATCGGGCATCAGGTATGATCTGCTTGTAGATGATTTTAATAAAAACAATGAAGACGGCAACCACGACGAATACATAGAGCAAGTCATAACGCGACACGTAAGTGGTCGTCTCAAGGTAGCCCCGGAGCATACCTCAGATGCTACTCTAAGAATGATGCGTAAACCCTCTTTTCAATACTTCCACAAATTCAAGGAGAAATACGATCGTTTGTCAGCAAAGCACAATCTTAAACAACAACTCATCCCCTACTTTATCTCATCTCATCCGGGATGTGAAGAGGAGGACATGGCAAACCTTGCTGCCGAAACAAAAGACATGGGGTTTCAATTAGAGCAAGTTCAAGATTTCATGCCTACACCTATGACGGTTGCAGAAGTAATATATTACACAGGAGTACACCCGTACACGCTCAAGCCAGTTAAAACGGTCAAGACAAGAGAGGAAAAACTAAATCAAAACCGTTATTTCTTTTGGTACAAAAGAGAAAATCAAGATTGGATCAAACAAAGGCTAACCAAAGCCAAACGTCCGGACCTAATTGATAAATTATTAGGCGACCAGAGGCAAAAAGAGAAGAAAGTCCCCAAATGGCTCGAGGAAAAACGTTCTAAAAAGTAAGCATCCAATATTTATTTTCACTTGAAAGAAGAATCTTTTAACGGGTATCAAAAACTCATCATTGCACTCCTTGCATTGACTCAGTTTTCTGTGGTACTTGATTTTATGGTCCTATCACCTCTGGGGGACCTTCTTATTAAATCCCTTCACCTTAGTCCTTCCCAGTTTGGTATGGTAGTATCTGTCTATTCAATCAGTGCAGGATGTGCAGGGTTTATTACTGCCGGTTTTGCAGACAGCTTCGATCGTAAAAAACTGCTTGTATTTTTCTATGTGGGCTTTATTCTAGGCACCCTATTTTGTGGACTTTCGGAAACATTTTATCAGCTGTTGCTTGCACGGATGGTAACGGGTTTTTTCGGCGGAGTAATCGGCTCGGTGTCGATGGCGATTGTTTCTGACTTGTTCTCACTGAAGCAACGTGGTAGAGTTGTGGGATTCATGCAAATGGGTTTCGGAGCCAGTCAGGTACTGGGAATCCCCATCAGCTTATTTCTGGCATATCAATGGAATTGGAAATTACCGTTTCTGGTGATTGTTGTGCTTGCCCTTTGCATACTGATTCTAATTTCGGTTTTTATCAAACCGGTCACCGAACATCTCAAGCTCGAACGAACAGATTCAGCCTACAGGCACCTGTTAAAAACATTAGGAAATAAAGACTATCGGGTGGGGTTTCTGGCCGCAGCCCTTCTCTCTTTGGGGGGATTTCTGATTATGCCATGGGGAAGTACCTTCTCTATCAATAATCTGTATATCACTAAAGATCAGTTGCCCGTAATGTTCATGATTGCCGGCGCAAGTACCCTCGTTTCGATGCCTTTCATTGGTAAATTGAGTGACCGCATGAATAAGTTTCGACTGATGTGGATTGCAACAATTTGGCTGATGGTCGTTGTGGTCATATATTCGAATCTGGTTCCCTCGCCATTCTGGCTTGTGGTACTATTGAATGTAATGCTTATGTTGGGGGTTATGTCCAGAATGGTCCCTGCCATGGCACTGATTACGTCCTTGCCAAAAGCTCAGGATCGCGGAGCATTTATGAGTATCAATTCTTCACTGCAATATATTTCAGGAGGAATTGCAGCTGCGATTGGAGGTATGATCATTGAACAGAAAACAGCGAGCAGTCCACTGGAACATTTTAATTTGTTAGGTTATCTAGTCGTTGGAGTGGCAACTTTATGCATCTTTCTCGTATTTCGCGTTTCCCAGATAGTCTCGCGACAATCGGTCTAATTAATAGAATGAATGTAATTACTTTTCAACTTCGTTTTCAAGGAGTTGAACAAAAGCTACAGTTTACATAATTTTGTAAAAAAAGATAAAATGCGTTTTTTGTTCTCCCTCTTTCTGATTGTTCGTATTTCGGGTGTCGCTCAAAATATAAATTTTGATGCTCACTACAACGACTACCCTCTGATTCCAAAAGGATTGATAGAAGCGGTTTCGTTTTCCAACACGCGAATGCAACTACTTGACCCCAGCGCTCCTACCTCTTGTACGGGAATGCCACAGGCTTATGGGATCTTAGGGTTGTTTGATGCGAATACGCCATACTTTAAACCTAATGGCGAGTTGATTGCAACCTTGAGTGGCATCAGTGTTTTAGAACAAAAAGAGAATGTTTACAGAGAAATTGAGGCGTATGCACATGCATTTCATCAGTTGATGACAGAAACCGGAGCGACAAGCTCTGAGGAAGGCGAGGCTGTTTATACCGTGCTTTCTCTTTTAAGTGAAATTCCCGATTCAGGCAAGGTCAATCTCTTCGCCCGTGATGCACAGATTTTCCAAATTTTTAAATTTCTGAATGATTACGAAAAAGCAAGTGATTTCAACCTCCCCCTGCATCAATACGACTTGGCAAATATTTTCGGTGCGGAGAATTTGTCTGTTCTCAATGCTCCAAGAATAAGAATTCAACAAAACGAAATTTCGAGTGTCAATGGCAATGCATACGAACCAACACTGTTATGTCGCTCTGTTAATTATGGGCCTGCCATTTGGACTCCAGCCGCCTCGTGTAATTTTAGCTCCCGAAGTGGTACTGCAATCTCTGCCATAACGATACATACGGTTCAAGGAACTTATGCAGGATGTATATCTTGGTTCCAGAACTGCAGCGCCAGTGTCTCTGCCCATTATGTAATCAGAAGTTCGGACGGACAGGTCACTCAGATGGTAGATGAAGCAGACAAGGCTTGGCATGTTGGCTCGGAAAACCCTTACACAATTGGGTATGAGCATGAGGGTTATGTAAATAATGCCTCCTGGTATACAGAGGCAATGTATTCAGCATCCGCTGCGTTAAGCAGGGATATTGTTGCAAGTGGCTACGGAATGTCTGCTTTGCGCACCTATTTTGGCACTGCGGGATCAGTCGTGAATGTTGTCGGGAACTGCACAAAAATTAAAGGGCATCAGCACTATCCCAATCAAACACATACCGATCCGGGAATCAACTGGAACTGGGAAAAATATTACAGACTGATTAATGATAATCCCACGATTCAATCGATTACCACAACTTCAGGATCATTTTATGACAGTGGCGGTCAGGCGAGCAATTACACCGATGATGAGCGTAAGATTTGGGTGTTTGAACCTTCCAATGCGACTTCGATAACACTTGATTTCACCTCATTTAATCTGGAAAACAATTGGGATTTCCTGTTTTTATATGACGGGAACTCGATTGACGCTCCATTGATTGGAAAATACACAGGTACAACCGGTCCAAGCACAATCACCTCAAGCGGGGGATCTATTACTGTAGAATTTCGATCCGATTGCGCGACAACCTCCCCCGGATGGGAGGTCAGCTATTCCTCTGCGACCATTGCTGTAGATGATACTCCGCCTACTACCCTCATCGCACAGGAAAATGGATGGAGAACCCAAGATTTCACTACAAGCATTACAGATAGTGATCTTTCAAGTGTTACAGGCAAGTATTTTCTCATTAGTGATAAAGATCCAGTGGCCGGCATCTGGTCAGCGAACAGTGATTTGGGTTTCGCCGAAGAACTCTTTGACGTCAATATGGACAACTGGACAGCTGTAACTGGTCCTTTTGCTTTGAGCAACAATGCTATTACCTGCACGGATGCCGCACAAACCAATTCGAATTGCTACTTGAATGTTGTGCAAGATGCGGGATCAACCTTCCTTTACACTTGGGACCAGACGTTTACCTCAACCTTAACGAATCAGCGTGCAGGATTACACTTCTTTTGTGATGACCCGACCTTACCCAACCGTGGGAATTCATACTTTGTGTTTCTTCGTGAGACAGACAACGTTGCACAGATCTATAAAGTGGTCAATGATACATGGACACTAGTCTCTTCAGGTGCTATCGACGTTCTGGCAAACGTTTCCTATCCCTGCAAGGTAACCTATGAACCGACTTCCGGTTGGATAAAATATTACATAAATGATTCGCTCACAGTACAATGGCAGGATCCTGAACCGTTGCAATCCGGCAATTCCATTTCCCTTAGAACCGCTGGTTGCACGGTTGCATATGACAATATTAGAGTTTATAAATCACGTGGCCAGAATATTTCTGTCTCAGTGGGTCCAAACGGGCACATGCGTCACGAAAGCTTAAATGCGCAACCAACAGGACGGATCCGAAGTTTGGCGCTAGACCTTTATGAAAACTGGAGCTTAGAACAAAGTGAAGACTACCTCATCGACTGGAGTATTCCAGAGTTGACATTTTTGAATGACGGACCTTCATCCACAGACATCGATACTATCACAACTGCAGTGGTTGAGGGCAACTGGTTGGCGGTAGATCCACATTCTGCCATTGAAACATATGAAATCGCCATTGGCACTTTACCGTCAATCAATGATGTCATGGATTGGACAGATCTTGGAGCTACAAACGTTTTTTCACAAATCCTGTCAACCACTGATTACGGCACAACCTACCACATTGGACTAAGAGTAAAGAATGGTGCAGGGCTCACAGACCTCTTCGTTTCAGATGGCCAGAAACTTGTCGATCCGAACTTTGGACTTGGAATGAACGAAAATGATTTTTCAAACATCTATGTCTATCCAAATCCTGCTAACGAAACATTGTATGTGAATGGATTAACAGAAGAGATAACCTACACAGTTTTTGATGCTACAGGTAAAATAATACTTACCGATTCGAATTCATCTGTTCCTGTTTCGCATTGGGCTGCCGGTGTGTACACCATTTTATTTCAGTCAGGCAATGCCTTCTACAAGGAGAGATTTGTCGTAAAATAATTTATTCAACAAGCTGTATACGTTTAAAAACAAAAAAGCCCGTTGTTTTCACAGCGGGCTTTTCTATGATCATTAGAAATTCTAATTACAATACCACTGAGAAATAATTTCCATCTTCCTCTTCATCGTCATCTGCCGGTTTAATAGCTCCACGAGCCATTTTAACAGAAACAACCACTGCACTTGCAGGATCCAAGAATTTAACTCCAGGAATTTCAATTTGACCTACACGAACAGATTTACCAATTTTCATTTTGGTAACATCTAAAGTAATTGCATCTGGCAAATCCTTTGATAACCCAACCACACGAAGGTTACGGAAGGTTTGCATCAATTTACCTCCGGCCATTACACCTCTTGAAGAACCAATCACACGAACAGGTAGTCCTACGCGAACAGGTTTTTTGTCACTTACTTCAAGAAAATCTACATGCTGAATAGTATCCTTGATTGGGTGTTGTTGAAGTTCCCGAACAATCGCTCTGGACTTCTTCCCTTCGATGTCAAGTTCAACCAGATAAACTTCTGGTGAAAAGACAATCTTGTCAATGTCATTTTTCTTTACGGAGAAGTGAGTCTGCTCACCCAAGCCATAAAGCACACAAGGAACCAACTCTGCATTTCGCAATGCCGCAGCGTCCTTCTTCCCTACGTTCGATCTAAGCGAACCGCTCAATTGTGCTGTTTTCATTTGTTATGTATTTATGAGATTAAAAAATGCGAACTGATGGACTGGTTATTTACCAATCGTTTGATTACGTCAGAGAAAAGATCTGCTGTGGAGAGCACCCTGATCTTATCACTTTGGCGTTTGAGTGGAATCGTATCGGTCACCACTAATTCCGTTAAACTTGAATTTTCTATTCGTTCATATGCCGGGCCTGAAAGAACCGCGTGTGTGCAAAAAGCTCGGACACTCAGCGCCCCCTTTTCCATGAAAAGATCAGCCGCCGTTGTCAATGTCCCGGCAGTATCACACATGTCATCCAACAAAATCACATCTTTACCGGACACATCTCCTATCACAGTCATTTCAGCTACCTCATTGGGCTTTTTGCGGTGCTTATGGCACATTGCAAGACTTGTGTTCAATTTCTTCGCATATGAATTTGCTCTTTTCGCTCCTCCGGCATCCGGTGCGGCCATGATCAAATTACCTTGATTCAGACGCTCCAGCTCAGGATAAAAAATGGTTGATGCATACAAATGATCCACAGGAACCTCAAAAAATCCTTGAATCTGGTCTGCGTGCAAATCCATGGTTATAACACGATTCACTCCTGCAGCCATCAACATATTTGCGATAAGCTTTGCTCCAATAGCAACGCGAGGTTTATCCTTCCTGTCTTGACGTGCAAATCCAAAATATGGGATTACCGCGATAATCTTTCTCGCAGAAGCGCGTTTCGCCGCATCCACAAGGAGCAATAATTCAAATAAATTGTCAGTTGGCGGCATGGTAGATTGTACAATAAACACATCCTGACCACGCACAGTTTCCTCGAAAGAAGGCTGAAATTCACCGTCACTGAACTCCAAAACGTTCACATCGCCCAAGGGCAATCCGTAGCTGGAAGCTATCTGCGAAGCCAACTCAACTGAGGCTCTACCCGCAAATATTTTAACACCTATGGACATAAACGAAG
>JAJTDX010000083.1 GCA_021298235.1 Cryomorphaceae bacterium
CCCGGAGGAGGAGGTTCTGGTGCACAGTCCTCTGATCCTGCCGATAATCACGGCGGTCATGGCGGTACAGGAATGATTGTGGTTTCAGCTATCAGACCGGGTATTGGCGGAACAATATTTAAAGATCTAAATGCGAATTGTACAGATGACAATGAATTGGGAATGGCAGAAGTATTAATTCAAGTAATGCCAGGAGATTATGTTACAGAGACCAATGCTCAAGGACTTTGGGCGCTTAACGATTTGCCTGTCGGGACTTACACTGTTTATATTGACACCAATAAATCTCCTATGGTGATCTGTCAACCGGCATCCATCATTAATGTATTGCAACAAAATCAATATTACAGTGTTGGTAAAATAGGTGCATATAACACGAATTGTCCAATTTTAGATATTTCTATACATGCTCCAACGTTGCGAAGGTGTTTTCAGAATCAAAAAGTATTCGTTTCCGTTTGCAACGATTTTCCAAGTACTATTCCTTTAAATTCATCATACGTGGATGTAGATCTTGATCCACTTATGACAGTCACCAACGCCACGCTCCCTTATACTTCTTTAGGGAACAATATGTTCCGTTTCCAAACGGGCAACATCAATCCTGGGCAATGTGTTGACTTTAATATTAGTACAACGATCAGTTGCAGTGCAATGAATGGCCAAACCCTTTGCATGTCGGCCAACCTATATCCTGTGGAGAGTTGTGTGTTGGATGCGACGCCATCCGATCCTCCATCAGGGGGAGGTGGAAGCACTGGCGGTGGAACACTCGATGGGCTGCCAGCACCTTGCACCTTGCCTTGGGATCAGAGTAGCTTGAGTGTGGATGGTTGGTGTGAGAATGATACGATCTACTTTACCATTACAAACACCGGTGAATTGGGTGGTGGAGACATGGAATGTTACTCCCCTGTTTGGGTAACTGTTGACGGGGTGGTGACCTTCACCGATTCTATTATGATCCAGGGTGGACAAACAGTGACCTATTCGTTCCCTGGGGATGGGGCAACTTGGATTCTAAATGCTGAACAACATCCGCTTCATCCAGGGAATTCACATCCGAATGCTCACGTGGAGGCATGTGGTGATACGTCCAACTGGACTTCCGACCTCGTCAATGATTTCCCTTTGGATGATGCCGACCCAGTGGTGGATATTTATTGTGGAGTAGTAACAGGAAGTTATGATCCGAATGATAAGACTGGATATCCTTCCGGTCAATCGGCACAGCACTATGTTCAGCTAAACCAGCAGTTACAATATGTCATCCGTTTTCAGAATACCGGAACCGATACAGCGTTTACGGTAGTTATCCGTGATACCCTGGATACAGATTTGAACATTTTTACTGTAACACCAGGTGTTTCGTCTCATGATTATGAATTTAGAATGTATGGACCTAGGGTGCTGGAATGGACCTTCAATAACATTAATCTTCCGGACAGCACGACTGATCTGGAGGGCAGTAACGGATTTGTGACATTCCATGTGGAACAGGTTCCAGATCTTTCTCCGGGAACAGAGATTACGAATGATGCCGACATATATTTTGATTTCAATGAACCCATCACGACGAATACGACCATGCATCGGATTTTTGATGGCTTTTTCTCCGTAGCCTCATTGGAAGAGATGGCAAAAAAGCATTCATCATTGAAAGTTTACCCCAACCCCTCCTCTGGATCGTTCACGATTGAATCGGCAGAACAATGGCATGATGAGGTTTACGAGCTTTACGACCAATCCGGAAGAAAATTACTTTCGGGCGTTCTTTCCGGTACACAAAGCACCATTCAATTGCCCTTTGGTTCGGGTCTCTACTACCTTAAAATTCGAGATGAGGTGGTGAAAGTGGTCAAGGAATAGCCATAGAAAATATTAAAACAACAACATTATGAAAACAACCCTGCTAATTGCTGCACTTTTTATGACCGTTTTTTCACAGGCACAATTAACCTACATCCCGGATGATGCATTTGAGCTGTTTGCGGAGACATACGTACCCGGTGCTAGTAACGGTATTTCGAATGACAATTATGTCAATACCGACGCACTTAATAATTATTATGGGGTTTCAATGTCCGGTGTTATGAGTTTCGATCCTCAATCAATTCCTACTGCTGTGATTTCTGATTTTACCGGACTCGAAGATTTTACTTCGATATATTACCTGTTTATAACATCAATGAGTATTACTCAATTGAACATCAGTAATTTAAGTAATGTATATGCCGGAAATGCTCATCTTTCTGTGAACATTTCTAATTGCAACATACTTCAGGAAATTAGTTTGCCTCAAAACAATATCAGCGTGAATATTTCAAATAATCCTTTTCTAGAACATATTCAATTTCAGAATTCAAATGTTTTTTATGGGACGAATTTGATCCAATACAATAATTCTTTAAAATGCATAGATATATCTAATACTGCGGGAGTTAACAATCAGGCATGGTTTACCAGCAGCGATAACCTTCTTTTAGAAAGTATAAATTTAAAAAACGGCCAATGCAATAAATGGGTATCAGTATCCGTCCAAAACGCATGTTTGGTGGTGGATGATATAACATACGCTCAAGTTGCCTGGTTTGGAGGGAACCCATCTTTTTTTAATGTTACTCTCTCGTCAAGTAGTTGTTCTTCTTGTGTGGCAGATATGTCAGTTATGGACAATGGCGTATTTAACGTCTACCCCAACCCCACCACCGGATCTGTCAGTATTGAATCGGCAGAACATTGGAATAATGAGGTTTACGAGCTTTACGACCAATCCGGCAGAAAATTACTTTCGGGCGTTCTTTCCGGTACACAAAGCACCATTCAATTGCCCTTTGGATCGGGGATGTATTACCTTAAAATTAGTGATGAGGTGGTGAAAGTGGTCAAGGAATAGCCATGGTAAGCTCCAACTCCTAAGGATATGCCATCCAGCGGTAAAAAAGATGTGTGCTCACCTCGATACATTTCGTCACTTCGGCCGAAATACTCGGCAAGCCCCGTATTTGCAATGCTGCGGCAAATTCAGAGTGAGAATGAGAGTGAAAATGAGAGTGAGAGTGATGAGCGGTAGTTCGAATTCGGAATTGTGTTCCTTGTTTGGATTTTACACGATAATCAACAGAGATAATTACATCGAGATTATAAAAAGCAACAAGTTTATCGGATTTAGGAATATGCATTTTTTGCATAGTGCTTTTTTCATCAAGTTCTTCCTCCTTAAACACATTTCTAATGTGCCTCGAAATTACGTATTGATCACGTTGAAAAAGTGCAGCGATTTGTTCCTGATTCAACCAAAAAGTCTGATTTTCAATGTGCACCTCAATGTGTTCTGCAGCTTCATGAGGATGGTAGATGATGATTTCATTCTTCATAGGTTACTTTAAGTTAGTGAAAATTACCAGTTGAAAAGGCCCAAAAAACAATTTATTCCCACACCTACAGTTGAAATCATCGGGAAATACGCGTCATTGGATTGCCATCAAATTCTCTCTATTTTTGCGACATGTTAAATTTTGAAGTCATCAACCCCACACGGATCGTTTTTGGGAAGGACCAACTCGACCGTTTGCCTGCTCTTCTGGAAGAGATCGCACCGAATAAAAAGGTGCTCATTGCCTACGGCGGAAGCAGTGCTCAGCGTATCGGTTTGCTTGAAAAGATCAGAGAAAAACTAAACGGATTTCACCTCACTGAATTTGGAGGTATTGAAGCCAATCCCGAATATACCACCCTTATGAAAGGAGTACAATTCGCCCGGGATAAAAAGGTGGAAGCCATTCTCGCCGTGGGTGGAGGTTCGGTGATCGACGGAGTGAAGTTCATGTCGGGTGCGTTCTATTACAAAGGAAATCCATGGGATGTATTACTCCGAAAGGAGGGATGTATGTTTGAAAAAGCATTGCCTTTTGGAACAGTCCTGACGTTGCCCGCAACGGGATCAGAGGCCAATTCCGGGGCTGTGGTGAGTCGCTCGGAATTAAATGAGAAACGCGCCATGGGCGGACCGCTCTTCTTCCCAAAATTTTCCTTTCTGGATCCGACGGTGGTGGCCTCATTGCCCGAACGACAGATCGCCAATGGCATTGTGGATGCGTTTGTGCATACGCTGGAACAGTACGTGACGTATCCTACTGACAATTTTCTTCAGGAACGGCAGGCGGAAGCCATTCTTTCTACATTGATTGAGATTGGACCGAAGGTGATTAAAAACCCTGACGATTATGTACTCGCTTCAAATCTCATGTGGTGCGCGACACACGCCCTGAATGGAAATTTGAGGTGTGGCGTTCCAACAGATTGGGCGACACACATGATCGGTCATGAGTTGACGGCTTTTTACGGCATCGACCACGCCCGAACGCTGGCGATCATCGGTCCGCGTTTGTATGAAGATCAATTCGAAAATAAGAAACAAAAACTCGCACAATACGGAAAAAGAGTTTGGAATTTGACCGGTTCTGAAGACGAATGTGCCCGAATGGCGATCCAAAAAACAGAAGCATTTTTTCAGTCGCTCGGAATTCAAACGCACGTTTCTGATTACACAGATCAGTTGGACGATCTTCCCGTAAAGATCCGTTCCCGATTTGAAGAACGTGGCTGGGTAGCTATGGGCGAACGTCAGGCCATTACGCCGGAAAGGGTTGAATCGATCGTCAAAGCAGCCTTGTAATGGGTTTGAGCCCCTTGTTCAAGATCAGGGAAGAACCCACCGAGGGAATTATTTCGCTGCTCGAAAACACTACGTTAGGGACAAATGGGGCTCAGTACCGACACCTCGATACCAGGAATCGAATACACGAAGCAGACCACCCCTTGTTCCTTTCCGTTGAACGCAATGAAAAAGTCCTGGGCAACATCACCTTTTGCCGAAGGGGAGAGAACTGGTACATCCGGTATTTCGCATTCTCATCCACCGTTCAGGCAGGGAAATCAGTAAAAAAAGAGAGTAGGGGAAATTCGGAATATAAGAAGGAGATTGCCACCTTTTTTGATGAGGTGTTAACCACAGAAACATACGAAAATGTGGAACGAATGTACGCCTACATCGAACCTCAAAACGACCGCAGTAAATGGATGGGAGAACAGTTTGGATTCGAAAAGATCGCCACTCTTGCGACACAGTCATTCAGCAGAGTTACTCCGAAGAAGTCAGAACACATTGAAAGGCTAAAAAGCTGGGATGGGATTTCTTCTGTGGTTCAAAAAACCTATGTTTCCCATGCATATTATCAGGATTATCACATTCGCAAAAGGCCATATTATGTTTTGAGGAACAGTACTGGAGAGCTTTTGGCCTCTGCGGGAGTCACAACGGTCAACTGGGAGATCGTCAGATTGCCTGGGAAATTTGGCAAAGTACTCACTAAATTAATTCCGTTCCTTCCCTTTCTGAATCGAATCATTTGTCCCGAAAATCACAGTTTTCTGGTGGTGGATGCCGTATGTTTGCCATCTGGAAAACCTGATGATCTTGAAGAATTGCTTTCCGGTTTACTATTCGAAGAAAATAAAAATCTTCTGTTGTGGTGGATGGACAAGAGTGATCCGATCTATGTAAAAGTGAAAGACAAACTGAGTTGGGGGCTTTTACATCAACTCGTTGGAGTCAATACGGTGGATGTGATGGAACGGCGCTCCAAGAATGCCAGCCAGACCAGCGGACCCGTTTTTGTCTCAGCGTTTGATTTAGTTTAAGTCGGAGTTGGAGTTGGAGCAAGGAACAAAGAGCAAAGAACAAAGATTTTCATTTTTTTGTTTTTTGGGATTAAGAGTCTTATCCTTACTCCTTGTTCCTTGTTCTTTGCTCTTTGTTCTTTGCTCCTTTAAGTATATTTGTCTCATGAAATACCTGATCGTAGGACTGGGAAATCCGGGTGTAAAATACGCCGAAACCAGGCACAACATTGGTTTTAAGGTAGTAGATGCCTTGGCCAAAGAATTAGGTGGGACATTCACCTTGGGGAAACAAGCGGAAATGGCGGAGGTGAAATTTAAAGGGAGAACCCTTATTTTAATTAAACCCACAACCTTCATGAATCTTTCAGGAAAGGCTGTAAACTATTGGATGCAGGCAGAGAAGATTCCTAGAGAACATATTTTTGTAATTACAGATGATCTGGCACTGCCTTTTGGGAAATTACGTTTAAAAGGCAAAGGCAGCGATGGTGGACATAATGGCCTTAAGGATATTCAAGCTAACTTAAACTCTCAAGAATATGCACGTTTGCGTTTTGGGGTGGGCAATGATTTTCACAAGGGCCAGCAGGTAGATTATGTTTTAGGTGAATGGAGTGAAGAAGAAAAAGAGTCGCTGGAAGAGCGTGTTCAAGTTGCCACTGAGTTCATCAAGGGCTTTTCAACCATTGGATTGAATCTGACAATGACCAACTGGAATAACAAATGACCTAACTATTTCGTTCATAGAATTATATGTTTCAATTGACATTTCAACACTATTCAGTTGGTTATTTTTTGATTGACAATTTAAAACTTTTGTTAATTTCGTCGCGCTTTTAGCAAAGAATCAAACTTTATGAAAAAAATCCTACGACTACTTTTTGTGCTGGTTTTCTCCAGTCAATCTTTCGCTCAAACCAAAGGAATGATCGTGGTACCGGCCTCTTCAGGAACTGCGGTGTTGGATCCAAATGGAGATGGATATGTGTCCACGAACAATGCTGGGTTCATTTCCAATGACATACTTGAAAGTGAAATCCCTTTTGTAACTTTAATTCCAGCTGGAAACGAACCGGCAGCAGATATTGAGAATGCACCTAACTGTGGTTTTACAGATTTCGTAGAATCAGTCTCAGGAGGTCTTGACCCAGCAATGCATTATTATGACGCATCGGGTAATTGGTTATTTAGGTTGCGCATGGGGAATATCTCACCCAATTCCAAAAGTTACAGTATTCTAATTGACTCTGATAACCTAATTGGTCCTGCGGATGTTGCTACCTTCAATGCATCCAATCCCGGTTTCGAATTTGAGATAGTATTAGCGACAAATTTCGGTATTACCATTTATGATCACTCTACAGGTTTGGATTGTACTCCAACATACAGTAGTATAGGGGATGCCAATTATCAGAAATCTATTGCAAACTCTGAAGTATGTGGACAGCTGAATTATTTTATGGATTTTTTCGTTACTGCAGCAGATATTGCAGCGATGGGGATCAATCCCAACACTACAACACTTCGTTATGCCCTTGTGGATAATACCGCAGCCAACAAATCTACTTTGTGTAATCCAAGCTCAGCCTCGGATGTGGGAGCGGTTGATGGAACTCAGTGTACAAACTTATTGGCATGTTTAACAAGCATCGTTGAGCAACAATCTGGATGTACTCTTGCTCAAATAAGTACGGTACCTTCTCCTTGTCCTGCTGTTTCTATCTGTCCTTCAATGAATACACTGTCACTTACGGTTGGTTCGACTACTGTGACAGGATCTTCGACCGAACCTGTTGGAACAGTGATTCGGGTATTTAGCAATGGTGTGGAGATTGGAACAACTACAGTGCTGGCAGGTCAAACTTGGTCCGCCACAGTTTCGCCTGCCTTGTCAGCAGGTGCTACTATCACCGCAACGGCCCAATATTCATCAGAATTAGAATCACCCTCAGCATGTAATTCATTTACTATACCAAACTGTCCGGGCGCGCCCGCAGCAGCACCCGTCATAACGAATGAAACGGGTAAAAACTTATGTGGCACGGGAATCCCAGGATACAACGTTCAAGTATATTATCAAACTGGAACTATTTTCCCTGCAAATCCGGCAGTGAGTGCTTATTTGCCTGTTGCTGCAGGTGGTAATTGGACCTGGAAATGTACAGGAAATACCGGAGACTGTAATGCAGGTAGTGGCGTTGATTGTATTTCTGAAGGGGGATATATGGTAATTCAGGTCAGCCCTGAGGGATGTCCTTCGCTACCTGCATTTGCTTGTGTTAGTATAGGTGGTGGATATTCACCGAATGCAACCTCACCCACGCCTACAATCACTGCTTCGAGTGTTGTTTCTGGTGGAACAAGTATTTCCGGGACGGTTTCATTTAACGCTGCCCCAGCTCCGCAAGGTGGATATCTTTATTTGTTCATGGATGGTGAATACTTTAGTACAAGTTCATACATCAGTGCATCAGGAGCATATACAATTAGTTGTCCTGCATTGCCGGCGTGTGGTTCGTTAACGGTAAGATTTGTTCAGTCCGGTTCAACTGCCCCATCGGATCATGATTGTTTCTCAGCAGCCAGCACCGCTGTTATCATAGGAGGCCCATCTGATGCTCCGACTGTAGACGGTCCTTTGTGTTCTGCCGTGAATATTACGAGCGTCTCCGGAACGTCGACTGAAGAGGATGGAACAGTAATTCAGGTTTTTGAGAATGGCGTTGCCGAGGGATCTACAACCACTGTCAGCAATGGTTCTTGGACGGCTTCAACGGGAATAAGTATTGCTCCCGGAGCTGTCATTACTGCAACAGCATTGAATTCATCTGGTTGCGAATCGGAAAGTGCACCTTCTGCTGGAGTCACGGTAGGAATTCAAACTGCGGGAACAGCAACAATAATACCCATTGAGATTACTGAAGGTGCAACTTCTGTATCCGGAACAGGTGTTGCTGGTGCTACTGTTGGTTTATTAATTGACAGTTACCCTGTATTCACGGATGCAGCCCAAACAACGCTTGCGACAGCAACTGTCGATGGAAGCGGAAATTGGACTATTTCAGGTATTTACTCCGGAGAACTTTACGCAGGAGGCACCTTGGAAGTAACTATGACGAGTGGAGCTGGGTGTCCAACTTCTCCTCAGGATCCTACACCTGTAATTTGTATACCACCTAACATTACGCTCACCATTAATCCGGATGACGTTGGTATTTGTTCTGGATCCTCGACGGTCGCTGTAACTATACCATCCTCTCAAACGGGTGTAATTTATCAGTTGTATAATCAAAATACAAGTACTAATTCAGGATCATCTATTTTAGGAAATGCATCTTCAATAACACTTACTAGTGCTTTGCTAAGCTCGAATACTACTCTTGAAGTGCTCGCAATTCGTTTTCCAATCGGTCAGTGTACGTCCACGATGAATGAAACGATTGCCTTTACGATTGGTGCTCCAGCTGCTCCTACTGCAACCGTTACAACTCAGCCATCTTGTGCTGTTCCTACGGGTACTATCACTGTAACTGCACCTACTGGT
Organism: Cryomorphaceae bacterium; assembly: GCA_021298235.1. The sequence goes on from JAJTDX010000083.1 coordinate 9,230, forward strand.
TCAAATTACGAGTATAGCATCGATGGTGTAACCTATCAAGCGGGAACAGCCTTTAGTAGTCTTGCTCCGGGATCTTACAATGTTAGGGCCTTCTACTGATACAGATGGTGATGGAACAATAGATTTTTGTGATACAGATGATGACAATGACGGTGTTCCGGATGGAACAGACCTTGACCCATTGAACCCGGATGTTTGTGCGGATGCGGACGGTGACGGCTGTGACGATTGTTCAGTGGGTACAGACAACTTTGGACCATTGGCTGACAACAGTACTTCGAGCGATGGTACAGATACGGACGGAGATGGTATATGTGATGCCGGTGATCCGGATGATGATAATGACGGTGTTCCAGACGGAACAGACCTTGATCCATTGAACCCGGATGTTTGTGCGGATGCGGACGGTGATGGATGTGACGATTGTTCAGTGGGTACGGATAACTTTGGACCATTGGCTGATAACAGTACTTCGAACGATGGTACAGATACGGACGGAGATGGTTTGTGTGATGCCGGTGATCCGGATGATGATAATGACGGAGTACTTGATGGCTCGGATACGAATCCATTAAATCCGAATGTTTGTCAAGACTTAGATGGCGATGGCTGTGACGATTGCTCCATTGGAACGGATGACTTTGGCCCTCTTGCTGATAATGATCCTATGAATGATGGAACGGACGTTAATGGGGATGGTATTTGTGACGGTCCAAATTCTTCCCCAACTGCGAATGATGACGTAGCAACCACCGATGAGGACACACCTGTAGTGATTGATGTGGTTGGAAACGACACGGATTCTGATGGAACGATTGATGCTACCTCTGTGAATGTATTGTCCGGGCCAACGAATGGTTCAGTAACTATAGATCCTATTACAGGTGAGGTGACGTACACGCCAGATCCTGGATACTCTGGATCTGATTCGTTCACCTATGAGGTGTGTGACAATGGTACACCGGTGATTTGTGATCAGGCTAACGCCAGATCCTGGTTATTCTGGTCCTGATTCGTTCACCTATGAAGTGTGTGACAATGGCACACCAGTGATTTGTGATCAGGCAACAGTTACAGTTACTGTGAACTCAATCAACGATGGCCCAACTGCGAATGATGACGTAGCAACCACCGATGAGGACACACCTGTAGTGATTGACGTGGTTGGAAACGACACGGATTCGGATGGAACGATTGATGCTACTTCTGTGAATGTATTGTCCGGACCAACGAATGGTTCAGTAACTATAGATCCTATCACAGGTGATGTGACGTATACTCCAGATCCTGGTTATTCTGGTCCTGATTCGTTCACCTATGAAGTGTGTGACAATGGCACACCAGTGATTTGTGATCAGGCTACGGTTACAGTTACAGTCACTGTGAATTCAATCAATGACGGCCCAACAGCTAATGATGACGTAGCAACTACTGATGAGGACACACCTGTAGTGATTGATGTGGTTGGAAACGACACGGATTCTGATGGAACTATTGACGCTACTTCTGTAAATGTATTGACAGGACCAACGAATGGTTCAGTGACTGTAGATCCTAT
>JAJTDX010000084.1 GCA_021298235.1 Cryomorphaceae bacterium
CGACTTCAAATACGTATTCAATTTCATCAGTATCCGGAGCGACGAGCTATACCTGGAGTGTACCATCTGGAGCAACGATCGTATCGGGCCAGGGGACTACATCAATTACAGTTGATTATGGAGCAACCTCAGGAGATGTGAGTGTTACAGCTACAAATAGTTGTGGAACGAGTTCAGCTTCGACCTTGGCAATTACCTTGAACGAAGCACCAGCAACCCCTGGGGCGATCACGGGGATATCATCTCAATGTCCTGGAGCAACTGCACAGGGATACAGTATTAGCTCTGTATCAGGAGCGACGAGCTATACATGGAGTGTTCCTGCCGGATGGACAATTACATCTGGTCAAAATACAACAGGGATACAGGTAACCGTGGGATCATTTGGAGATAATGGAGATATAAGTGTTGCGGCATCCAATGGATGTGGGACGAGTGCATCCGCGATTATTGCAGTAACGGTAAATAGCAGTGCGCCTAGTGCTCCATTATCTATTACTACACCTTCAATTCAATGTTCAGGCAGTTCAGGTAATATTTACAGTATTTCCGCTGTTTCAGGTGCAACGAGCTACAATTGGACAATTACTGGTGTGGGATGGTCAATTCAAAACGGTCAGGGAACTACCGCCATAACGGTACAAATAGGTTCCGGAACAGGTACGATAGCTGTTTCATCATTAAATGCCTGTGGTTCGAGTGTAGCTACGTCAACGGGTGTAATTGTTCCAGGTGTTGCACCATCAGCTCCTGTTGGAATCATTACTCCTGCAATCCAATGTTCGGGTAGCACTGGTAATACATATAGTATTGCCGCAGTACCTGAAGCATCTAATTATACTTGGGCTGTCTCGGGAACTGGGTGGTCAATTCAAAGTGGTCAGGGATCAACTTCGATACAAGTAAATATTGGATCAGGTCCTGGTTCAGTATCTGTTTCAGCTACAAATAATTGTGGTACAAGCCCGTTAATTTCAACTGGTTCCATTACTCCTTCAACGGCGCCATTGGCAGCTACAACAATCATACAACCAACTTCTATCTGTTCAGGAAGTACGGGTAATATTTTTAGTGTAGGAGCTGTTGTTGGTGCAACCAGTTATACCTGGTCAGTTACAGGCACAGGATGGTCGATCTCAAGTGGTCAGGGAACAAGCAGTGTGACAATCACCATTGGATCAGGAACGGGGACTGTTTCAGTCACTCCGTCCAATGCTTGTGGGACAGGGCCCTCAACCTCTACGGGAACTTTAACACCAAACACTATTCCTGCCTCACCATCATCTATTCTATTGCCAGCAAATCTTTGTGCAATTAGCACAAGTAATATTTTTAGTGTTGCACCAGTTTCTGGAGCTACTAATTACACTTGGTCAACCAGTGGAGCAGGATGGGCTGTAACCGGAGGCCAAGGAACAACCTCTGCATTGGTTTCTATTGGTAGTTCGAACGGAAATGTGATCGTCGTTGCTTCTAACAGCTGCGGAGTGAGCGCGCCAACAATCTCGTCAAGCCTCGTTCCCAATGTAGCACCTGTAAGCCCATCCTTAATAAATACCCCAGCAAATCAATGTGCAGGAACTACTGGTAATGTCTATTCTATTTCTCCAGTTTCAGGTGCAACAACCTATGTATGGTCAGTGACCGGAACGGGTTGGTCTATTACGAGTGGACAGGGAACTACCTCTGTTCAAATTACAATTGGAAATAGCCCTGGAAGCGTTTCTGTATCTGCAGTGAATGCCTGTGGATCTAGTGCTTCCATATCTTCTGGAACAATTGATCCATCTGTCGCTGCTACTCCTTCGTCCATAGCTGGATCAAGTAGTGTCTGTGAATCAGTTTCAGGTTTAACATATTCGATAACAGCCCAACCAAATACACAATCTTATATTTGGAGTGTTCCTACTGGTTGGACGATTACAAGTGGACAAGGTACGACCAGTATAACTGTAACTTCAGGTTTGTTATCCCAGAATGGTCCAATAACAGTTTCTTCAGTAAATAGTTGTAGTACCAGTGCTCCGTCTACCCTCACCGTGAGTGTTTCGAGTGGTGTACCCACTACTCCTGTCATTAGTGGTCTGGCAACAATTTGCTCAAGTTCAAATGGGGAAAGCTATTCCGTTACGAATCCTGAACCAGGAACAAGCTATACATGGTTTATACCATCTAGTGCAATGATACTACTTGGAGGATCCCCTCAAAATTCCGCGACAATCGATTTCGGGAATTCAAGCGGGACGATAAGCGTAATGGCCAGCAATTCATGTGGAAATTCTGCTTTGGGGCAATTAAATGTTACGGTCAATTATCCATTTGCAAATGTGTTAAGCTATGCAGGGGATATTTGTTCAGGAGAAACAGCTTATTATACCTTGAGTGGGAATATTGGCGATGTCTTGACGTACAGCATAAATGGTTCAAACCAAACTGATTTAACGATTACCTCTAGTCCATATGCGATTACCGTTAACAACGCACAGGTGAATCAAACACTTAATCTAATTTCTGTCGCGACACCCGGTACGGGATGTTTTACAACCTATAATAATAACTATACTGTAATTGTTCATCCACATACAGTTGCTGACGTATCCATTTCAAGCAGTCAAACGACCATCTGTCAAGGTTCCAGTGTTCAGTTTAACGCAATTTCCTCAAACGGGAATTCAATACCAACTTATCAGTGGCAGATAAACGGTTTGAATGTGGGTACAAATAGCCCTGTATTCACCTCTTCAACTTTAAATAATGGTGATGTAATCTCTGTTATCTTATCATTGACAGGAGGGTTTTGTCTGGATGACAATTTAGATACTTCCAATGCTGTATTAATAACGGTAACCCCTTTGCCTTCAGCACCGGGAATATCAGTTTTAAATGAATGTAACAATTCAGTGCTTACTGCTAATGGTTATTCAGGATCGCTAACATGGAACACGAATGAAACGACACCTTCTATTTCTGTCCAGAGTGCAGGTTCTTACAGTGTTTATCAGACGGTTAACGGATGTAATAGCCCCTCTTTTTCTGTGAGCGCAGCTCCTTATGGTTCACCGTCTGTTCAGTTAGGAAATGATACTACTATTTGTCTTGGATCGAGTATCGTATTAGACGCATCAAATCCCGGAAGTTCATATATTTGGTCGTCATCCGGTGTGACCGACCAATTTTATTCGTTTACGGGAGATGTAATAGGAGATCAATTGATTTCTGTCCAAATAACAGACCAAAATGGCTGTTCTGGTTCTGATGCTATTTTGGTGTCTGTTCAAAGTTGTGCAAGCATAGAAGATAATAATTTGGAGGAAACTTTAAGTATATATCCCAATCCGTCCAATGGAATATTCTATTTGACATACAACGAGAGTCTTGTGATTGAAAAAATAGAGGTTTATTCGGAAGAAGGAAAAGTCATACAAACTTTACCTATTGTAGTGAGTGATGAGATAGATTTGAGACTATCAGCTAGAGGCGTTTACTTTGTTAAAGTTGTCACGAATAATTTTGAAGCTATCAGACGAGTTATAATTAATTAATTCGTTTGCTTGTTTTGGTTTTGAAGATTATGAAATTACAATCCCATTGCCGCACTTGAAATGATCTTTTGGACATTGTTTTAATCCATGCAAACCACAAGGTTTACATGTGAGTTTTTCCTTCGTTTCTATCGTTTGAGAATCCTCGGACAAAGGACCAAAACCAAACGTTGGTGTTGTTGAACAGAAGAATGCTGTCACGGGAGCGTTGACAGATGAAGCCAAATGGAGAGGTCCGCTGTCATTCACGTAAGTTCGTTTTGCATCTTTGATAAGTGCAGCAGATTCCATCAGTGACAATTTTCCTGCGAGATTTTCAATATCATCAACCGAGCTTTCTTTCAAAATCCTGTTACAAAGGGAGAAGTCATCCGGTCCGCCTATAAGATAGATCTTCGCTTCGCTTGATTTAAGTTTTATAAGCTCAATCCATTTTTCTTCAGGCAATTGCTTGGTAAACCAGACTGAGGCAGGTGCAATGCAATAATAAGGTCTTGTTTTTAAGTGTGCTGTTTTTTCGAAATCTATGTTCTTCGGAAACAGCTCTGGACGAGAGGTTGATGCCGCACCAAAGTCTTTAATGAGTGTCAGGTTCCGTTCAACTTCATGTTCGCCATGCTCCATTGAGTGGGGATAGCGCTTACTGAAAAAGTGTGAAAAAGGATTCTTTGAAAATCCAATGGTTCTCTTGGCACCCGACAATATTGTTAAAATTCCGGAGCTACCGAATCGATGCAAATTAACAACCAGATCATAGTGTTCACCTCGGATTTCTTTTACAAGCCTCCTAAGCTCTTTCAACTTTCCTGAAGTTTTGTCAAATTCCAGTGTTTTCCGCACCGAGGGGTTGTTTTGAAGAAGAATGCCATTTCCCTTTTTTACGAGGAAATCAATTTTGGAATTGGGATACAGACGCTTTAGTTCTTTAGCAACTGGTGTTGCAAGAATGACATCACCGATGTAGGCCGTCTGTATTATTAAAATGCTCTGCACTATCCAAAGTTAAACAAACGGACGGAGAGTGTACATTTTTGATCCACTAACGGATTGAATTCTTTACCTGATGTTTGATTCGTCGAATCTGAATTCCAAGCTCAAATCGTTTAAATTTATCACCATTCACTGATGTAAAATAGGGCGTAAATCCATGACGGTAAAAAAGGTCGTACTGAGTGGTTCGGCCCATACTCATTCTGCCTTTATTTTTATAGATATGACACAACGAGAGTCCGATCAACCCTGTAAATTCATGAGGAGTAAGATTAGCTCGATCAGCTGAATTAAGATGATAATGATATTCCGGCGCTGCAATCAAGCCGAGGGAAAAATAATGACACCCATAACTTGTGGATAATGCATGGCCATCGACGAATTTCAGGATTCTTTTGTCAATTAATACAGAAGCATCCAACTGATGTCCTTTTTCTTCAGGTAAGGTAGAAACCCTAACGTTCTCCGGAAAAAAGCGTTGAGTATAAGTATATCCGCCTTTCAAGAATATTCCCGGGACAACCATATGAATAAGCCCAAAAGATCCACTTATATTTTGGTCGACATCTGTAGAGGCAATACTACCGGTGTTAACACCAAGGGTAAAACCTAAATTCTTACCTGTTCGGTGATACATTTGTCCCCATACAGGAAAAGTCAATAAAAGGAAAAGGAGCGTTCTCATAGTTTTGATTTGTGGTAAGAACGCGATTTCAGAATTCAAATAACAGGAATCTATTATTTAAGCAGAGAAACATAACCTCGTTTGATGATTTCGTTGCCTTGACCATCTGAGAGCTTAACAAGATATAAATAAGTGCCGGTAGCAGCGAAGTTGTTGGTACCTTGAATCACTCCATCCCAACCAATTTCTGGAACGTCTGTCTCAAATATGATCTGACCCCACCGATTGAAAATGCTGAATTGATAGTTTTCAGGTTCAAATAAGCTAATCACAGGTTTAAAGATTGGATTGATGCCTTCAGGTGTGAATGCATTTGGTATGTAGATGATTGGTTCAAATAATTCGCAGGCTTGATTCGAAGTGCTTAATTTGGGGTCAGTGTACATATTGTCTCCTTCAAGTGCTTCAACGTAGTAACAGATATTTCCATTGAATTGAATAGTGTTCAGATCATCCTCAAAAGTGAATTGTGTAGGAGGTAAAATAGCGAGTGGCGGATTGCTGTATCCAGTTCCCGTATCGCGGTAAATTCTGTAGGCAATGACCGAACCATCCCAAATACTATACGAATTCCAGTCAAGGTAAGTCAGCAGGCTAACCTCATCCTTCTGTATTTTAAGGAGGATGCTGCGGGCAGAATTCGAGGCAATACCTAAGCTTCCGCAACTGTCTACAATTCTTGCCCTGTAAGTATATGTGTACTTTGATGTTTCTACGATTGAATCGGTGTAATTTATCGTATTTGACGTCACTGGAACACGAGCGATTTCCTCAAATTCCCCATCCTCATTCATCCGTTCAAACGAGATTTCAGTCACACCTGACGAGGCATCGATCCAATGTTCTAAAGCAATGTTTTCACCCACAACCGAAACATTTTTCAAATAGTGAAATGCGGGCTGAGTAGGCGCAATTACTGTTAGACAAACGCTGTTTGAAAAGGAAGATTTCATTCCGTCTGATGAAATTGCTTTTATGAAAAAACAGTACTGTTCGAGCTGCTCAACCGAAACACTTAACTCAAGACCGGTGGTCTGACCGATAAGTGCATAACTTCCTAAAGCAGTCTTTGCATAGATTTCATAAGTGGCATCGTCGTTCCAGCCAAGGTAAGGGGTCCATTGTAACGTGACTTCTTTCTCACAGATATTTAAACTTTGCGTGAGGAACATGGTCGTATGCACTTCTGCTTTTGCTGACGTTTGAAAGGTTGGAGGAACGGCTGAAGTGTAACATGAGTCAAATGCTGCGATCGTATAGGACAAGGGATCTTGTTTAACATCTGGAAGGTATGAATAGGAGGTAGTCATATTTCCCCAAATGGTATCAATTACAACGAGAAATCCACCGTTGTCATAGGTGTAGATGACATTTCCGTATGTGTCCTCAGCGGCATTCTGATTCCACGAAATTTCCAGCGCATTCGTCAGCGTATCAATACTCACGGATGAGATTACAGGAATGTAGGGAGTCAACATGTCTTCAAACGAATCTCCGTCAATGTTCGAAATAAAATCACAGGGTTGGTTTGGAAGAACGATTTGATAGTTCAAAATGGATGAACATATGGTGATGGTATCACGATATAGTGTTGTACCGTAGGGGACGCTGTCTATTAAGCTCCATGTTCCGGAAGGGTATTCGCGGTAAACGTGGTAATATTCATTCATACCGGACAAAGGGGTGGATACGGGATCATTCCAATTTAATACAGCCGTGCCATCCGACGGATTGATGACATCAAGGAAAATATTTGAAAGTGTATCGCTGTATCGGAGTGTATTCCCGTTGCATCCCGAAACTACCGCGAGATAATAGTGGTTTTGTTGTGTCACGCCGGGATCGGTCCAACTTGTTGTTCCAATCGAGGGCAGCGTTGCTAGTAAACCATTTTCAATTGAATACATCTGATAAGCAACAAATGTGTTGCCCGGATCAGTTACAGAGTTCCATTGAAGGGTTACATTGCCGTTTTGATCCGATTGAATGCAGGAAATTTGTGGTGCCTGAATTACACCGGGATTGAGAACGTTAACAGTTACTGTCGCATACGAAACTTTGGGTACATCGCAATAGTCATCCTGTATTCTAAAAACAAAATTGTAAGGCACCGCATCGAGGGCATAGCCGTCCGCACCAAGGAGGTGGTCACATGATGTTTGCCAGTTAAATGTAGTTGAAACCCCCTGGCTTCCGGATATAACAGGTGCAGGAGAGAGAGTCGCACAAGGAGCGATTGCACATCCAGATGTTGAGGTAAATCCGGTTCCAAACATGGGTCCCGAGGCATTGAGGATATTGAGTTGGGGACTGCCATCCTGAAGAAGTTCAATGTCTGTTGATTGTAAATTGAATGTTACGGCATCTCCTGCATTGATCGTGGTAGAAAAACTAGTTCCCCCGCTAAAAGGAGGTGTAATCACTGGTTTGCTATTTGCTCCGGCGCACGCCATTACAACCAATTGCATTTCTCTTTCAACTTCAGCGATGAGAGCACCGTATCGGAAGCTTCGAACAAGCACTTTAATGGCAAAATTGCCCGATAATGTCGACGTGAAGGTTAATTCCCCGGTGATGGGATCGATCTGTGCCGGAATGCTTCCCGCGCTCATGGTTCCTGAAGGAGTAGGTGAAGAGGAGGAAAAACCAGTTTCGAAAGGCACCGGAATTGGATTGGATGGTGGATTGTAGCTGCCGCTCGGAAAGTTATTGTAAGGTATTCCAAAAGAAATAGCAAGAGAATCCAGATCCGGGTCCACAGGATTCATGTTGTACACATAGGGTTCACCTGAACAGCTCACAAAATAAGGTTCTTGAAGAAATTTAGGGGATGAATCACCTGGGGTGTTTCCGGGAATGGCATACATTTTTGCTGCTATGGTAATTCCGTAAGAAGATGGATTCGCAATGTTTGTCAAGGCGCCACTTCTTGAAAAATTCTCGTACGTGAAGATCCATCCTTGTGAAGGAGGCGTTCCTGTCAAAATAACAGGGCCGCTTCGATAAATGATTTTTTCAATTGCACCAATGCCATTTCCTCCTGATGCACCCGTGCCACAACTGAGCTGTGCCGGACCGCCTGTCACTTGATTACACGTCGGAGAAATATCGGTTCGGGAAATGAACGGCAGATTAATTGAACTTAGAGTCGGGTGATTCCAAACGCGTATTGTTTCTGACACCGTATTCACTTCAGCACTGTTACAGTCTCTATAAAAAACAAGAGTAAATACGTAATTTCCTCCCTGGTACTCCCATGTAAGCTCTCCGCCCATCACATGAGATGCTCTGACTTGGAGTTGCATTCCAAGCAGCATGATCCAGAGGAGTAATATCTTATACATAAACCGTTTTAACGTAGCTAAAAGCTATTTAGTTTATTCAATTCCTTTAACCAGCAGAGATTACAGTCATTTCCTCCCAATTGAGATATTTTTTTGCAAGCGACTGAATATCGTCGGATGTGATGGAGTGAATGGTAGAAATTGCTCTATTGTAAAAATCAAAATCCATCTGATAGGCTTCCACGTTTAAGTAAAGATCCATCATGGAGTAAGGACCATCCGCACTTTTTAGCATTTGTCCTAACATATAGTTTTTTACAAGTTCGAGCTCATCGGAATCGATGGGTTCCTCTTGTAGTTTTTTCAATTCAGCTTTAATTTCATCGAGTGCAGCTTC
>JAJTDX010000008.1:0-44028 GCA_021298235.1 Cryomorphaceae bacterium
AAACTACATCAGAATTTCCCTTGGATCTGCGTTTGGGATGACCACGAAACCGCGAACAATTCGTTTTCTTCCGGAGCAGAGAACCATGACGCTACAGAGGGAGATTGGTTCGTTAGAAAGGAAAACGGAAAGCAGGCATTTTTTGAATGGCTACCTATCCGACCAAAAGCTGAAGGAAACACTCAAATTTTCCGTTCTTTCGAGTTCGGAAACCTCGCTAATCTGATCATGTTGGACACCCGTCTCGAAGGACGTGATCAACAAGCAGACATCGGAAGCCCAACAATTAACGACTCGTTGCGTACTATTCTCGGTCAAGAACAATTCAATTGGTTGAAAGATGAACTCAGTTCGAGCACACAATCGTGGAAAATTTTAGGAAATCAAGTAATGATGGGCAAAATAAATATTTTTGGAACCCCTATCAATACAGATGGTTGGGACGGTTACCCTGCAGAACGCAAAAGGCTTTATGACCATCTTGAGCAAAACAGCATCAGCAACTTTGTTGTGGCAACAGGAGACATCCATACCAGCTGGGCGATCAATCTTGAAAATGGCAGTTATCCTGTGGGCGTAGAATTTGTAACTCCGAGCGTCACGTCACCAGGAATTCCCATAAATGCCGGCAGCTTTCTGACATTGGAAAATCCTCATTTGAAATACGTCGAGTTAACCAAAAAAGGGTTTGTTATTTTAGATATCACTTCTGAAAAAGTACAAGGCGACTGGTACTACATAAATACGATTGATGAACAAAATTCAGGTAACAGCTGCCAAAAATCCTATTTCACAAATTCAGGAACAAACTCATTAGTTTCCACCTCTACGCCCAGCATAGGACATGGCGCTTTCCCAACAGGTCTAGTTGATCCTTGCAATCGTTTTGCAGCTGTTAGCGATTTGAGTGCTCACATTGTCGGAATCTATCCCAACCCTAGTGAACAATTTGTGTATGTGCAACTTTTCAGTAAAGAATCACTTAGGTGGAAATTGATTTCGAACAATGGAACAGAACTCGCCATGAATCCTACAGGTGAAAAAAAAGACCACAACGGAATATCAACACTTGTTTTTGATATCTCAGGACTATCGAAAGGGAAATATACTTTAGTATGTGAAACTCCGCTACAAAATAAATCCATTTCTTTCGTCAAGAATTAATAAGTAACGAGAAAGAAGCTGTTGAATTATTATTGCAAATCCCAACTTTGACGTTATCTTTAGCGTTCAAATTGAAAAAACGAGACTATGTTCGATAAGAATGAATTCAAAAAGTATGCGACGAAACATCATGGCATCAATAGCATGTACATGCAACACTACATCGAATCTTCGCTTACGCCTTATATTATAGAAGAGCGTTCGCTCAATATGACGCAAATGGATGTCTTTTCCAGACTCATGATGGATAGAATTATATTTCTAGGTACCGGAATAGATGATTATGTGGCGAATATTATCAATGCTCAATTATTATTTTTAGAATCTGTAGATCCAAACAAAGACATCCAGATTTACCTTAATTCTCCCGGAGGGTCAGTCTACGCCGGATTGGGAATTTATGATACGATGCAATACATCAAACCAGATGTGGCAACAATTTGTACAGGAATGGCCGCGTCCATGGGAGCAGTGCTCATGTGTGCAGGAGCAGAAGGCAAGCGTTCTGCATTGAAACACGCACGTGTCATGATCCATCAACCACTCGGTGGTGCGCAAGGACAAGCTTCTGATATTGAGATTACTGCGCGGGAAATTCAGAAACTGAAAAAAGAGCTGTATGACATCATCGCGCATCACTCTAATCAGACTTATGAAAAAGTTTGGGCAGATTCAGATCGTGATTATTGGATGACTGCCGAAGAAGCCAAAGATTACGGCATGGTGGATGAGGTACTCATTCGCAACAAGAAATAAATTAACTTTGCAAAGAACATGTATGGTCCGGTGCCAACCGGATCGTACCTTTTTTGATTAGTATGTCGAAAAAAGATTCAGGTTGTTCCTTTTGCGGTAGAAGCAGAAATGAAGTAGGAATGCTAATTGCGGGTATTTCGGGTCATATCTGTGAATCTTGCATCGATCAGGCGCACTCTATAGTGAAAGAAGAGGACGACCTGAACAAAAAGAAAAAATCATCGGCTGCTTTCGTGAACGTACTTAAGCCTCAAGAGATAAAACGCCAACTGGATGAATATGTGATCGGTCAGGAGGATGCCAAAAAAGTGCTGTCTGTAGCAGTGTACAATCATTATAAACGTTTGAACCAGCCTGCACTGAAGGATGAAGTTGAAATTGAAAAATCCAACGTTATTCTTGTCGGGAGGACTGGAACCGGTAAAACCTTATTGGCAAAAACGATTGCCAAAATGCTGAATGTACCTTTTTGTATCGCCGACGCAACCGTTCTTACAGAGGCAGGATATGTTGGAGAAGACGTTGAAAGTATACTTTCCCGACTGCTTCAAGCTTCTGATTACAATGTAGAAGCAGCTCAACAAGGAATTGTTTTCATAGATGAGATCGATAAGATTGCTCGTAAAAGTGACAATCCATCTATTACTCGTGATGTTTCTGGCGAAGGTGTTCAACAAGCGCTTTTGAAATTACTTGAAGGATCAGTGGTGAATGTTCCACCTCAGGGAGGAAGGAAACATCCTGAACAGAAAATGCTTCAGATAGACACCAAGAATATTTTGTTTATCTGTGGAGGAGCCTTCGACGGCATTGAAAAACTCATTGCTTCCAGAGTGAATCGTCAAACTATTGGATTTTCCAGTGCAGAGGAGGAGCGAATTGATTCGGAAAGCTTACTGAAATACATTAACCCGACAGACATTAAAACCTTCGGCTTGATTCCTGAATTGATCGGACGCTTTCCTGTCCTCACGTTTCTTGAACCACTTGATGCAGCGAGTCTGAGACGAATACTCACTGAACCTAAAAATGCGCTGGTGAAGCAATACGTTCGACTGTTTGAAATAGATGGCGTTAAACTGCATTTCGATGCTGATGTTTTAGATTTTATCGTCAAGAAAGCAATTGAATTCAAATTAGGAGCCCGAGGTTTACGGTCGATCTGTGAAGCGATTTTGAATGATGCGATGTACGAACTTCCATCCAAAAACGAAAGTGAGTTCCGATTGAGTTTGAGCTATGCCGAAGCTCAGTTTTCCAAATCGAAGATTGCAAAGTTAAAAGTAGCTTAGATTAATTCAAATCCTTACTTCTAGTTAACTTAAATATGGATTAATTCAACCTTGTTAACTGCTTGGTTTCTTTCATGCTAAACTTAAATAAGTCTAAGTTGCTAAAACACCGCTTCAATTTTTGGTGATAAATTAATACCTTCTTAATTCAAGTTGATAAAAGTAATTGCATCTTTGAAGTTAAAAGATCCTATTAAGGAATGAGATTGATAATTGCGTTAATTGTAGTGTCTTCTGCTTTTAGTGGACGGTATATTTCTCAAACTCTAATTATCAACGAAGTTTCAAATGGTTCAGCCGGGAATCAAGAATATGTAGAATTTGTCGTCGTAAGCAATTCAGCCATTTATGACTGTGGCACCACAGTTCCTCCATGTATTGATATCAGAGGTTGGATTTTCGATGATAATAGTGGATACCATGGCACAGGAGGGGTGGCGCCAGGTGCAGTTCGGTTTTCTCAAGACCCTTTGTGGGCCTGCGTTCCCTTAGGCACTATAATAGTTCTCTATAATAATGCGGATCCCAATATTTCATTACCGGCTCAAGATTTAAGCTTAACTGATGGAAATTGTTCAATTATTGCCCCGATGAATAACACTTCATTATTTGAGTCAAATCCGAGTACTCCAGGAGCAATTGCCTGTTCCTATCCTGATTTAGGATGGATCAATGGCGGAAATTGGAACAATACGCTACTGGCAAATTCAGGTGATTGTGCAAGAATTGTTGATCTTTCAGGATGTGAAGTATTTTCACTGTGCTGGGCAACAGCAAATCAAAACAGCCTCATCTACTTCAGTTCGGCGGATCGAATGTTCAAACGCCAGGGGCCCCCAATAATGCATTGAATGCTTCATACATTGCGCAATTCAATAATGGATGTGCACCAATTACACCCTTGAACTTGACCTCAGAAATTTCAAATCCGACATGTGGTTGCGACGGCAGTGCCACTGTGACGGCAACTGGATCGATTCCGGATTACTCTTATGAATGGTTCGATGCTTCAATGAATCCAATTGGTCAAACCTCTGCATCTGTATCAAATTTGTGTGCTGGAACCTACAACGTTAGGGTAACCTCAGGTATTGAGTGTGTAGAGCTCATTTCAATTACTCTCACAAATACGAATCCGATCTCTACGCCCCTGTTTACACAAATTCCTCCCGTCTGTGAAGGGGGTTCTATTTCTTTACCTTTAATATCAAACAACAGCATCTCCGGAAGCTGGTCGCCAGCGATCAACAATTCAACAACCACTACCTACACCTTTACTCCGTCCGCTGGGCAGTGCGCAACTACCGCCACTATGACCATTGACATCACCGCGCCCGTGACGCCTAACTTCACGCAGGCAGGCCCGTACTGTGCGGGAACAAGCATTCCTGATCTTCCCCTCACTTCCAACAACAGTATCTCCGGAAGTTGGTCGCCGGCTATCAACACTTCAACCACCGCTACATACACATTTACTCCGTCCGATGGGCAGTGCGCAACTACTGCCACTATGACCATTGCCATCACCGCGCCCGTGACGCCTAACTTCACGCAGGCAGGCCCGTACTGTGCGGGAACAAGCATTCCTAATCTTCCCCTCACTTCCAACAACAGTATCTCCGGAAGCTGGTCGCCGGCTATCAACACTACAACCACCACTACGTACACCTTTACTCCATCCACTGGACAGTGCGCTACTACCGCCACTATGACCATTGACATCACCGCGCCCGTGACACCTAACTTCACGCAGGCAGGCCCGTACTGTGCGGGAACAAGCATTCCTAATCTTCCCCTCACTTCCAACAACAGTATCTCCGGAAGCTGGTCGCCTGCCATCAACAATACAACCACCGCTACATACACCTTTACTCCGTCCGCTGGACAGTGCGCTACTACTGCCACTATGATCTTAGATATTGTAGAAGTTCCTGAACCAAATTTTAGTGTTTTACCATACAGTCCATGTATTCCAGCAAATATTCAATTATACAACGCTTCCAGTGTCAGTGGCAATTGTGAATGGACATTGAGTAACGGTGACACCTATTCCGGCTGCAATGGTCCTGAAATAATACTTAGTGAACCTGGATGTTACGATGTCACCCTTCAAATTGATGCAGAAGGTTGCATTGGAACTTCCTTTATAGAAAACGCTATTTGTGTCAATTCATCTCCAATTGCAGATTTTGACATGAACTCACAGACAATCAGTGAATTAGAATCAACAGTGCAGTTCTTGAACAATTCAACACCAACAGATTCAAATTATTGGTTATTTGGAGACGGTAATTTTTCTAACGAAGAAAATCCAAGTCATACCTACGAAAATTTCAGTACTGATTCTTATGAAATTTGTTTGATTGTTTCGCAGGATAACTGCACAGATACCTCTTGTCAAATTTTAACAATCAAAGATGATTTAGTGTATTTCGTTCCGAATACGTTCACCCCTGATAACGACGAGTACAATAATGAATTCAAGCCAATTTTCACTTCAGGTTACAGCCCCTATGATTATGTCTTGTACATCTTTAACAGGTGGGGCGAGATAATTTTTGAATCTCACAATCCTGAATATGGATGGAATGGTTCCTATGGAATAAATGAGAATTTCCCATGTCAAGACGGCGTTTATACCTGGAAAATTGAATTTAAACTCTTAGAAAATGATGAGCGTATGATTCTTAAGGGTCACGTTAATCTATTGAGATAAACACATAAGACTGATTCAAAGCCTTACGCCTAGCAGACAAATGTCATCGGTTTGTTCGTGTGAACCTTTCCAGCGCTCAAATTCTTCTTTTAACAAACTAAATTGTTCACTAAGGTGCAGAGATGCATTTTTCTGAAAGAATTCATGCAACCTGTTTGATCCAAATTTTTTCGTTTTTTCACCTCCTAGCTGATTCTGAAATCCATCGGAACCCAAATAAAGTAAATCGCCTTTCTCAAACGTTGCGATCTGCACGGAAAATTCCCTGTTCTCGCTAAACTGCCAACCACCGATTGGAAAATTATTTCCTTTCAGCACTTGGGCCTCACCATTCGATTTAACAATTAGAATCTTGCGATTAGCGCCTGAAAAATAAAGCTCATTCTTCATGCGATTTATACAGACCAACGAAATATCGATCCATTCGGTATTGTACAAATAGTCTTTCTGTCCATGGAAACTTTCAATAAAACGTTTGTCAATCTCACGAAGAATTTCTGATGTATTGATCAACATTTTATTCATGATGAGGTACTCGAGTTGGTTCAGTACAAACAAGGAAAGCATTGCCGCCGGAACGCCATGTCCCGTGCAATCCCCAACAGCCAAGTATTGAAAAGGTTCCTTGTTCGCAGTCCAGAAAAAATCTCCTGAAACGTATTCCAGGGGATCATATATTACTGCATGTTCACTTGCAATTTGTTCAATGTTCTTCGATTGAGGAAGGACTGAACGCTGAATTATTCCGGCGTATTTTAAATTCTCAATCCATTTTTCCTGATCAAATACATTCATCCTTATCTCAATTAATTAGTGTAGGTATTTTGGTGAAATTTAAAATTAAGAAATAAACAGATAACGCCTAATGTATTTTGTATGAGATCAATCAATTTTAAAACGACAGTATTTGATTACGCTTCCTTTGGCAGTGAATAATTTTTCGTAATGCGTTTTAATATGAAAAATTTCTCTTGTTTGCGCATCAATAGTCTCTGGCAGACTTCCGTATAAATCCCAGGTTAGCTCAAGGCATTCATACCCATGTTCTTTAATTTGCTCTTCGGTGTATTCAAACAGCAAATCGGAATCGGTTTTCATGTGAATCACACCCTTTGGCTTTAAGATCTTTTTGTAACGTTCAATAAACAAAGGAGAGGACAGACGTTTTCTTGGCTTCTTTGGTTGTGGATCCGAAAAGGTCAACCAGATTTCATCAATTTCATTTTCGGAGAAATAATCGCAAATAAAATCAATTCTGGTTCGAAGAAATGCCACATTACCCATCTGCTGTTGCAGTGCCTCTTGCGCTCCAATGAACATCCGCGCCCCTTTAATGTCCAAACCAATAAAATTCTTGTCCGGAAAATGTTTTGCCAATCCAACCGTATATTCTCCTTTTCCGCAGCCTAGCTCCAAAACTATTGGCGCATCGTTTTTGAAATACTCCGATCGCCATTTTCCCTTCATTGGAAACTCATGATTTACAGCAGGTTGAAACACATTATTAAATTCCTGCATCAAGGCAAAACGACGTAACTTATCCTTTCCCATTTTGACAATTAAAACGAAATATTGACCTCGTACCCTGTGTGTCTTCGAACATTGAATACATATCCACCTTCAAAAATTAAGTATTGTCCACGAATACCTTGAAGAGTTCCACTGATTGATTGTGTTTTCTCAAAATTCATACTAGTAAGACGAGTCGGGTATTCTAAAACGGGATAGTTGAACTCAGTAACCTCATCGTCTTCCGTGAAATAGGTTTGCATGTCCATAGGCAATTGATCAAACAAGGACCATTTCTCCTCTATTAAGTCAATGGACGTATCTGTTTCGTTTTTGAGCATGCGCTGCCAGTTGGTTTTATCTGTAAAAAAGGACTTTAAAGCAACTTCGAGAACCCCTGCTTCATACCTGTTTGGTGTAATTGCGAGTTTAATGGCAGCTGAGGCCCCTTGATCAATCCAACGGGTAGGAACCTGGGAAGATCTGGTGACTCCTACTTTTACAACATCAGTGGCTGCAAGATAAACGACATGTGAAACATTATGATGAACCTGTTCCCACTCGGGATCTCGTCCCTCACCGAGATGTGCTCTGCAAAGTTCGGGTCTGATAATACACTCTGAGGCCTCGGCGGAAGATGAAAAACAAGGATAACAAAATCCATCTCCAAATGATTTTTTAGTCTGCTTGCCACACGATTGACAAAATAGTCTTCCCGTCCAATCTACTGTGATACTCTGGCCTAGGATATCATTCAGCTTTATGAGAGTACTGAATTGCAACGTGTAATTGACCGCTTCCTCCAAAACAGCACTCATTTTCTTAAGAACACCCGTTTCCATGAGATTTTTATTCGGGCAAAATATTCATTTTATCTGCAAAATGGTAACAATAATCCCTAAGATCCTCGCTGATCAGGTGCTCACCGGTAGCTCTTTCAAAAGTATCAGCCATTGTGAGTAAGGTTTGATGAAAGAATTGCTTCATTTCCTCGATGCTCATATCCTTGGTCCAAAGATCGATCTTCATTGTATTCTTATCTTTTGAATCCCACAGCGAAAGCAATAATGCACTTGCCGGAGCCTCTTCAACATTTCCATCCTGAGCGGTCCATTTCATGGCAATTGGGAGGTTGTTCTCATTCACGCCAACTTTAATTCTAATCTCTGATGTCTTGGTAATTTTATCTTCCATGTCAATCTATTTCGTATTCACTTAAAACGTCGCTGTATGAGGCAGTGCGCAATTCCTCGAGGGATACCCGCCGAATATCCATGTATTTTTTAACCATTCTATAGCCCACAAACTGTCCAAGTCTGTCTGGACTTTTCTCTTGTATTCCCGGTGTAAATGGCCCTTCACTTAGGAGATTCCGTTCGTTCAGATCGTTGATCTTGAACAGCATATTTTGCTTGATCAGATAATTCCAAACGTTCTGCTCATTTTCCACAGCCCATTCATACTCCTTGGGATTATACCGTAAGAGAAAATGTGATTCACTTTGAGGAAATGCCGCTTCAAGAAAATATAGGATCTTTCCCCAGCGAACCATCTCACTTGCAAGGTCTCCATCTGTTTTCGGTACAACGTGCGTTTCCAACCAGCTGACGAGTGCATCTCTTGAAATATACTCCTTCAGCATAGCCTCTTTTTTCCATTGCGGCACCAACTGTTCCGGTAGATTCTTCAACCATTCAGAATCGGGTCCAAGGTGCCATTCCAAGCCAATTCCAATCTGCTGATCTGTAGAAAAAACGCTGAAATTGAGCAAAGAATTGAGATATACAACTTTCTTAGGGAGTTTCATTTTGGGAAAATGAACTTTGAGTCGTTTAAATCCTTCATCAATGCTCTCGCTGTATTGGTTTAATGAGGGAAATGCACTTCCAAGCTCACGTTCGATTTTCTGAATTCCGGGATCTGAAAAATAGAGACTTAATCCTTTCTGAACGGTTGTATCGGCATCATTCGCAAATTGAAAACAATAGCCAAGTTGATATTCATACAACTCGCCAAGCTCATACTTGCAACGTTCATTCATCAGAGGAATTTCATTTGGAGAAGTTTTTACCAACATAGAATCAAGGTTGAGGTAACCAATACCTGTCCTTACATTCGAAATATCCACATCAAACGGATTGTAACTGCATGAGACCAACAAACCAAGGCACGCCAACAAGGAAAAAAGGCTTTTAAAGCTCATTGATTTTAGTTATTTTTGATGCAAATTTAGCATTTTAAAACGCCTTTGGGCACTGTCAATAATCAGAGCAATGAAAAACATTCTATCTATCTCCGCAGTCGTTCTTTTTACTGCTGCCACATTTGCGCAAGATGCAGCTGATCGCAAGGTTCAGGCCGGACTGATTTTCGGAAGTGGCCTAAGTTTTCAGGATGTGAGGAACACGGTGTATTTTGAAAAAAACGGATTAGGTACAGATCTCAGTATTGGTATGAATCTCAATTTTAACTTTACTGAAACCGTAGGTCTCTGCACTGGTGTGGAGTTTGATTTCAGTAATGTTAGACTAAAAAGTATGCAGAATGTATTCTACCATTACGATGGCAATGATGTTTTACAACTGAGAGATAAAAATGATTATGATAATGATGGAAAAACCTACAGTACATTTATGCTTGATGAAAGAAGGGACAAATCTGTGTACCTCTCTGTTCCTACCATGCTTTTGTTTCGGACTAAATTTATCGGATATTTCAGATACTTCGGAAAGTTTGGATTAAGAAATTCATTCCTATTGAAAACAGAAAGTTTCGACTCAGGAAATGATTTTGGCACATTGCCCCTAACGGATGTTCCGAACACGGGTGTGGCTAAAGACAACATGGTCACCAAAGGAAATGCTTTCTTTTACAAAGGTGCCGTTGGAATGGCAGCAGGGGCAGAATGGAATTTTTCCGGAAGCACCTCATTGGTTGGTGAGCTTGGATATTATTATGGCATCACACCGTTGTATTGGGAAAGGGATTCTGAAAGTGACAAACTTTCGTTATTTGCAACTGGTTTGAATAACGGAAATGGAAATGACACATATACCCCAATCGAAGCGAGACAAGGACAATTGATGTTGAAAATTTCAATCTTGTTCTGATTCTATCCTTCAAAAATTTAGTGAATTGAATTGTCCGGAAGTTTCCAAACACATCACCCACTGGCTTAAAAGTTATGTGGAGCAATCCGGATTAAAAGGATTTGTCATTGGTATATCCGGAGGAATTGATTCTGCCGTCACTTCAACCTTGTGCGCACAAACTGAAAAAGAGGTATTGCTTCTTAATCTTCCTCTTCGTCAAAACAAAAAAGAATACGATCGTGCTTCAGAACATATTCTGGATCTTGAAAAACGATTTTCCAATGTAAAAGGACTGGAAATTGACCTTTCACATTCATTTGATTGTCTCAGTCAATCGCTGCCAGGTTCAGTTTCAGAAGATGCTCTTGCGATGGCGAACACACGTTCCAGACTTAGGATGACAACCCTCTATGCGGTGGCTCAGCATCATCATTGTCTGGTTGCCGGTACAGGAAATAAAATTGAGGACTTCGGTGTAGGGTTTTTCACCAAATATGGAGATGGAGGAGTTGATTTGAGTCCAATTGCTGATCTAACGAAAAGTGAGGTATTTCAACTTGCAGAATATCTCGGAGTTGTTACATCTATTCAAAATGCATCGCCTACCGATGGTTTATGGAGTGATGGGCGGACTGATGAGCAACAGCTTGGTGCTACCTATTCTGAGCTAGAATGGGCCATGATGTTTTCAGGGGAAGTAGACAGCCTTAACGACAGACAAAAGTACGTGTTAGAAATTTACCGGAAATTTCACACGCAGAACAAACATAAAATGGAACCAATTCCAGTTTGTTTGATTCCGGAAAACATTAAATCATGAAACAGCTGAGCTTGCTTCTCTTCCTGGTCACCCTGCACTATTCGTTTGCTCAGGTTGATTTTGACAATTATGTCACGATTCTCTCCACGGGAGATATCCCCAAGGATTTCACAGTGCAAACCTACGATAAAGTAAAGGGAGATGTGAAAGAACGGGACGAATTATCTGGTAGTAAAGAACGTGTTTTCATTGAAGGAACGAATTATGCAATTGATGAGATCCTTCATTCCGGATTGGTTGTTTATGGAGATGAGGTCACCAAATACATTGAAAAAATTGCAGATCGTTTATTGAGGAACGAACGTGAAATTCAGGAAAAACTCAGATTTTACACCCTCAAATCAAATGCTGCAAATGCATTCAGCACAGATCAGGGAATTGTTTTTGTTACAACAGGATTAATTGCCCAACTCACATCGGAGGCACAACTAGCGTATGTGCTTTCACACGAAATCTCGCATTTTACCGAAAAACATGTTTTGGAATCATTTGATTTGGCTACTAGCAGGGAAATGAGGAATTATGACCGTATTAGCAAAATGAGTCAGCATTCTAAAGACAACGAACTAGAAGCGGATAAGCTCGGGATCGAGAGGTATCATAAGGCGGGTTATGATGAAACAGAGATCATCAATGTATTTGACGTGTTGATGTACAGCTACCTCCCATTTGATGAAGTTCCTTTTCCAAGAAGCTATTTTAATACCGCTTCTTTTTATGTGACCTCAGACCTTTATCCCACCAAGGCGTATCCCATAAAAGCGGAGGAGGACTATGACGATGAAAATAATTCTCATCCCAACATAAAAAAGAGAAAAGAAGCCGCTCTTGCCGTGATTGGGGAAAAGATCGATTGGGGAAAAACCAAATACCTTCTCGGAGAAGAAGAATTCAAACGTGTAAGAAACATCTGTCGCTTCGAAAGCGTTCGCTGCGATGTTCTCGAGGAAAATTTCGGGGATGGTCTCTATTCCATTTTTCTTTTGGAAAGGGAGTTTCCGCATTCAAAGTATTTGAAACGAATGAAAGGGCAGATCTGGTTAAACCTTTTGTTGTACAAATCCGAAAATCTTTCTGCGAAAGCGATTGACAAAACTTCAGAATTAGAGGGAGAGTCAGCTGCACTTCATTTTTTTCTTAAAAAATTAAATCAAGAGGCCATGACCTCCGTTGCGTTGCGACAAATCCACGATCTTATTAAATCAGACACGACGGATCTTGAGTTGAAAACAATTTACAATCGTCTCATCCATCACCTCGCTTCGAATAGCAAATTCAAACTTGAGAACTTTTCAAAAAAGACGTATTCCGAGGCAGAGAAGGAATTTAAAGAACTAAGACCCGACACACTTACAGTTCCAAAGGAAAGTGGTACATCCAAATACGATAAGATTAAAAATAAACGCAACTCTGACCTTGCCCAAAATTTTGATTCCAGCCGCTACTACATCTATGGAATGAATGATGTGTTATGTGATAATTTTTTCCTGAATCTGTATAAAGATTTCAAGTCTGAACATGACAAAGCCGAGAAAGAAAAGGAAGAGTATACTTCCATGAGCAGACGCGAAAAAAATGCTTATGACGATGCTAAGAATAAAAGCCGTTACAGCATAGGAATGAATGAAGTAATCGTAGTTGAACCGATGGTCATAAGCTACCGTCGCGGTTCACCGGACCCTATTCGGTCAGAAAAGCTGGAAGAAGTATTGGCATCCTCCATACAAGATGCAGCAAGTATGGCGAATGTAGAAACACATTTCATCGACAGCCGTTCACTTGAAAATAAAGGTACGCAAGGGTACAATGAGCGCAGCTTGCTGACCACACTTTTAGAACAATTAGCCGCAGAGGAAGAAATAGAAACCTTTCCGGTGGATTTTCAGCTTTTGAAATCCATTCAAAATAATTTTGGAACTAAGAGAGTGATGTTCACATTGGTAGAACATGCCTATTCGCCCAACATTTCGTTCACAGGTGCCTTCAGCTCCATACTGTTCTATCCTGCTTTGTTTGTTTACATTCCTGTTGGATTCCTTACGGGAAGTAATACCGAGTTGAGCGTGCTTATTCTAGATCTGGAAAAAGGAAATATTGAAAATGGTATAAACTATTATTTCAAAGACGCACCAAAAAGGCTTCAACTTGGAGCACATTTCTACGATATTTTTAAAAAGTTCTCCGCTAATTGATCTGCCATGAGCCTTCGAAAATTAATTTTTCTACTTATCCTTTGCGTCAATTCAACACACGCACAGAAAGATTACGGCTTCTATGGAAGCAAGTTTATTGTGCAGACTGAAGGACTAATCAACAGTCCTATTTTCTACAATATAGTTTCAATAGCCTCAGGCAATATCAACTTTAAAGAAGAGAATGGAAAGCTAACAAAATCGAAGGACATGTTTAATTACGGATACCGACTCTCTCTTGGCTATGCGCTGAAAAGAAATATTGCTTTTTTAGTGGAGTTGGGGCAAGATTTCTCGAATGTCTATCCAGAAGATTATCCGATATACTATGACTTTGATTCACCCAGGGTAACTGAGCACGAGAGATTGAACACTGTCAGCACAAGCATTCTTCCAAAATTTGAATTTGCTTCCTCCAAATCACTTCTCCCAATGGGACTTGGGCATCAAGTTGGTTTTGGAATTGAACGAACCAGAGTCGTAGATAAAGATTATCGTTACACGTTGGACTACTATTATTTAACGGATTCAAGCAAAGTCTATAGCCAGTCTGACAGCGACCTCGATCCGATAAACTTTGAATTGATTCCGAAGATCAAACGCTATGTACTTATGTATGCCCTGAGTATTCGCACACCGCTAACCAAACATTTGTTATTAAATTACGGTGTTCGTTATTCGTTGAGATTTGGAAGAGCTGAAAACCAATTCATACCAACGAATTACCCTGATACTAAACCTATTGGAAATTCGGGTTTCACAAATGATGTGATAGAGAAAACGGCAAGAATGAGAAGCCTCTCTATTATAAACATCAACGTTGGACTGACGTATACGTTTTAATGATTTTCAGGAGCTAGGCGCAAAACGATCCCATTGATCTCCTCTGATAAATGAATCTGGCATCCCAATCGACTGTTTGGCTTTACAAAAAATGCCTGATCCAACATGTCAAGCTCAGCATCACTTTGCTCAGGAAGATCAGTTTCAGACTCCAGATAACATTGACAAGTCGCGCACATAGCCATACCGCCACATTCTCCAAGAACAGGTAGCTCATAGGCCTTGCATAATTCCATTATGTTCATGTTCATATCTGTAGGACCCACCAATTCGTGGCTTTGTCCCTCCCGATCAATAATGGTTACCGTAATTTCATTCATAAGATTCGTTTGTCAGTTGTAAATTCTTAAAAGATTTGCCCCACCATACACAGTTTGATATTGCCGAAGACCATATTCTGAACCATTGATGGGGCTACCATCATAAAGAGAGAAGGTAGCTCCCGAACAGCTGTCATTGAGTTGCAGAAAATTTAAGCTATCCGGATATAATGGTTGGCCACAAATTCCTTCTGGATCTGCAGGTGAATGACGATCAAAAGCGATGAATTCATCTATAGAACGTCGGTAGACAATAATTCCTTTGGAACCTCCATAAACATAAGTCCAACCTCCCACTCCCATCAGCGCGCTGTAACTCGGAAGATTGATGTCGATTGTTATGTCGAAAGGTATACTTGGCACCGGATTGTTAGAATTCTTTCTACAAGCCGTACTCAGAAGAATGATCAAAGTAGCGTATATTATCCTTATTTTCATAAATCGATAACAAAGGTATGAAGACTTCAACGATAACACATATCCTTTTAGTGTGTCTTTTGGCAGTATTTTATTCATGCAAGTCATCTCGCGAAGTAGACTCTACTCCGGCCACCGTAGAAGAAGCAACCAAACTTTTAAATAAGGAAAAGAAGAAAAAGGAACGTAAAGCAAAAAAAGCTCAAAAATCAGCCTACAAAGCATTTTGGAAGCAACAAACTAAAGAAGCTCGAAAATCCATCAAACGAAATAAAAGAAGACAGAAGCGTATCGAGCGTGCTAGGCGAAAAGCCGGAAACTAAATTAACGTGTCCAGCTGTATGGACGCCTGCTCCCAGTCCTCCATAAGTTTGTCCAATTGCCTCTTCTCTTCGTCGTATTGATTCAGTAAGTTTTTGCTTTCTGGTGAAGAAAAATCCATGTCAAGCAATTTTGATTGTATCTCTTCCAACATGCTTTCTTTCTCCGAAATACTTTTTTCAATACCCGTTATTCTGTTTTGTAATTGGTTTCGTTGCTTTTTGAGCTCTTTGTTTTCCTCCGGTTTTTTTTCAAGAACTTTTTTCTCTGTTTGAACTGGTTCCTTAGATTTAGTCGGCTCAGTTAATTCCATCTTTCGGGCCATAAAAGCATGCACATCAAAATGATGGATTTTGAGTTGTTTGTCTTCGATATCCCAGATTCTATTTGTCAGACCATCCAAAAATTCCCGGTCGTGAGACACCACCAAAAATGTTCCTTCATACCTTATCAACGCTTGCTTCAAAACCTCTTTACTTTGGATATCGAGGTGGTTGGTTGGTTCATCAAGAATTATAAAATTTGATGGACTAAACAACATTTGACATAAAGCAAGTCGTGTTCGTTCACCTCCGGACAAAACCCCCACTTTCTTTTCTGCATCCTCACCGGTGAATAAAAATGCTCCTAAGATAGAGCGAATATCGCGTCGAATCTCTCCGACAGCTACGTCATCGATCGTTTCATACACCGTCTTTTCTGTATTCAAAAGTTCGGCCTGCGTTTGAGCGAAATAAGACACTTGTACATTATGACCAAGTAAAACAGCACCAGTACCATCCAGCTCACCTAACATCTGTTTGATCAATGTCGACTTTCCAACACCATTGGGCCCTAACAAAGCAATTTTCTCTCCTCTTCCTAAGGTTATATTTACATTGTTATACAACTCACGGTCACCAAATGATTTTCCCAGATCCTCAAGTTGCATCACCCACTTTCCCGGTTGTTGACTCAAAGGAAATCGAATACGCATCTTGGCGACCGCATCACTCTCGATTTCAATTCGCTCGGTTCGGTCTAGTTTTTTGATCAACGATTGCGCAAATGCTGCCTTATTCTTCTTTGCTCTAAATTTATTAATGAGCTCCTCCGTATGTTTAATGTCCTTATCCTGTTGCTTTTTAGCTGATTCCATGCGGTCCTTTTCTTCCTCACGAACCAATTTATATTTACTGTATGCAAATGGAAAATCAAGGATCTTACCTAAGCTTATCTCGAGTGTTCTCTTTGTTACATTATCTAAAAAAAGTCGATCATGGGAAATGAGAATTACTGCACCGTCAAATTTTTGTAAGTATCGTTCCAACCATCCAATAGAAATAATATCCAGGTGATTGGTAGGCTCATCCAATAAAAGTATATCAGGATCATTTACAAGAATTCGAGCAAGCTCAGCCCTCATTTTCCAACCTCCAGAAAAATTCTTTAAGGGCTTTTCAAATTCTTTTTTGTCAAAACCAAGTCCAACGAGTACCGTTGTGATTTTCTCCTCCCATTGATATCCATCCATCAATTGAAATTGAAGATTGAGCTCATTTAACTCATCAAGCAATTCCAGATAGCTAGAACTTTCATAATCCTGGCGCGTCGTGAGTGCAACGTTTATTTCTTCAATACGATTAGAGAGAGCAGTTAACGACTCATTTGAAAGGAAAAGAAAAGAAAATACTGAAAGATCACTTTCAATTAAAATATCCTGTGACAGATATCCAATATTGCACTCTTTAGGTTTGCTAATTCTGCCTTCGGTAGGTTTATCTTTACCAGAGATTAGTTTGAGTAATGTTGATTTTCCTGCGCCATTTTTTCCAACGAGTCCAACTTTTTCGCCCTTATTGATTTGCAGGCTTACATCCTTAAATAAAAAACCTTGGGGGAGATGAACTCCTACCTGATCGAGATTCAACATGATGCAAAGGTATCATGAATTTATTAGGCAAAAAAAATCCCTGCCGAAGCAGGGACTAATTTTTTTAGAAACTCCAAACATCATGTTCGATGGTACGAATTTCTTCTTTTATTTTTTCAGACTCCATTAGTGCATCTACACCAGTTTTGTAGGTTTCAATTTTACGTTCATACACGTTTGACTCCTTGTACATGACACTTGCGAACCTACGTTTCCAGAAAAGATCATCAAAACTCATCCATTGGGCATCGTTTGCATCGTTGTAAACAAAATAGTTGTTGAATACAAATCGACAATGCGGGAAATATAGCCAGAACAAAATTTGATAACCAGCAGAACTTTCAATTGGTCCCGGATTATTCTTTACATCCTCAACAACTCCACCTTTGTATATAACAGGTGCTATACCAAGAATTCGAACGTCTAGTAAAGATCTTTCTTTGTCGAAGAACCAATCCTCTTTCAAACGATACTGAACAATATGCTCAGAAAGAATTCTCGCTTTCTTCTGAACCTCTTGAGTAACAGTTGTTTCAACTCCAGTAAATGGATCTACGATTACAGAATCCTCACCCGTTAAAAGTGACGCGACTGGCTCAAAGGTCTTTTCACCCAATACATTCAAATAACTCTCCACTGCATCGTGATAAGTTTTATCCGTGTAATAGTTCAATCCTGGTTGAGGACGCAAAGGGTATTTAAACTGATCTCCATCTGGAGGCATCACCTCAAAGAAATCTGCGGGATTTCTGGGCTCGAACAAGGTTAGATCACCACTTAAAATATGGTGTTTGATAACCGTCCATAGACTCCATCGCGTTGCATTTTTTACCCAAACCGAATCCTGGTATTTATCCAACGGATAATATAACGGATGGTTTACTTTTTCTCGAAGGTCAATATAGCTCCAAACACGCTTGCTCCAAATCACATCTGCTTCACGTACATACTCATAAGGTATTAGTCGTTTCGTCGGTATATGTTCTTGAATATACACCCCATCAACAACTCCTCCTTCTTGGACGTTCACAGGTCCACCATTGATTTCCTCGAATTGAGCATTCGAGACTCCAACAGTGAAAAAGACGGATGCTACAACAACAAAATTTTTCATCTTTCTAAAATTTAGTTTACCCACTTCACGAACCAATTGAGTATACATTTACAGTTTAATTGCAGCAGTCGAAGGTTTACCACCAGTTCCTGTACCTGAATAGATACAAGAGAAGGTAGCAATTGAACCTTTCGGTGCAGCTCCTAGAATCTTTAACGCATCACCACTTAAAGTGTTACCGGTACCACTAAATGTTTTACCAGAACCTGATACAGAAAGAATCCATTTATTCACCTGGAACTTCGCTTTTGTTAATGGAATACCAGGACCATATTTCGCATATAGCATTTTAGCCGTTCTTGACGTTGCTTGATCTCCATCAGCATACGTACCCCAGAAGATTTCTGCTTTAGGCATTGGCTGAATTTGAAATTCAAACGTTCCAAGGTTTACAGTTTTGTTAGTCGCAGAGCTCTTACCAGAAACAGAGATAGTACAAGTCTTTCCTCCACCAGGTGTTCCAATCCAAACATTCCCTTGTTTTCTTAAAGTCACACCATTTCCATTAACATTGGTTTGGTCATAACCTGAAGCTACTGCCTCAACTACGTTGTCATAGCCTCGATAAAGCACACGCATGTCAGGTAATGCAACTGTCCCTTGAGGTTTCATGATGATGATCTTCTTTTCCCAAGGAAGCGTTTTACCAATACCTGATTTGTTCTTGATAGTGATTTCTCCTTTGAGTGTCATTTCAGGACCAGCAGACGCTTTCGTGGTAATTACACCTTTTCCATCTGCCACTTCCGTAACTTTTGCACCATTATAAGTTACTTCAGGTTGTTTGTCAGAATCAAAAGCAGCCATCAATACCTCTACTTTTAATTCATCTCCAGAGTTAGCAACCTCAGGACCATAGGCCAAAGCCATGATCTTGTTGAATGAATATTCACCACCACCCACACGGCTTCTGATTAAGGCAACAGCATCAGCACGTGCAGTCAAGATTTCCTTTTGAAGCGCAGATAGGGAAGCTAAAGCAGCAACTACCGGAGTATGGTCGAATGTTTTTCCGATCCAATGCACATTGTCAACATCATGTACCTTGTGACGCTCGTTTTTAGTCAAAGAAATATAGATCTTTTTAATCGCCTCCTGATCGTCCATATTCACATTCGAAGACTTTATAGCCTTGTCAACCTGCGCTGACAAATCTAACATATCTTTGTATTTGTTGATTTCCGGGGCCTTAAAGAAAAACTTTTTTGCTCCAGGTTCAACGATGAATGAGCTAGCAATTTTCTCAGTCAACTCCTTTCGGTATCCGTTGTACGTCTTCCATAATTCAACACCCTTACCGGTCGGATTTGTTATATCTTCACCGATGATGATGTGCATCGCTTCATCATATTTGTCCATCGCTTCAACGTGCTCCAAATGCATTCGTGTTGGACGAAGCGCATCCTTTGCGTCGTAGCCCTTCACTACAATACTTTCAGGCTTGCCAATGTTTGTGATATTCTCACCACATTCTTTTAGAATTTCCAACTTCAACTCATCGATGTACTTAATTCTTTCAGCCGTCATTTTGTCGATTTCTTCAACTGTTTTCAACAACTTAGCCGCTTTTATGGCTACATCTTTGGCGGATTTATCCTGAGCAACCTCAGCAAGCTGACTCTTCTTTTCTTCACCTCGTGTGTATTCGTTTTCATTGGAAACTTGAATGTTTTCCTCAATTGCCACGAAAGCGTCAAGAATAGATTTTGATACGTTTAGTGCCAGAAGTGCGGTAAGTACCAAGTACATCATACCGATCATCTTCTGTCTGGGGGTTTCTTTTCCTCCTGCCATGATTAATTAATTTTTTTGGTTTTCAATCAAATTAATGTTCAATAATTAAAAAGTAACGAATTACCCTTTTGTTATTGTCATAGCCTTAAGCATATTGCCATAGACGTTGTTTAGATCTGTCAAGTTCTTAGACAACATTGCCATGTTTTCTTTGTAAATCTTGGTGTCTTCAACTGAAGCCGAAAGGTTCGCCATCATGTCTGCAACTTGAGCCTGGAACTTCTGAGTTGCCTCAAGGTGAGCTGTTGAACCTTGTAACTGCAATTCGTAGACATTGTTCAATGCAGCCAAATTCTTGGAAACTTTTTGCATTTGCTCTCCAAACGACTCACCTTCCTTAGAGTCAGCTGTCAAACCAGAAATTGACAAAGATGCCTTCTCGTAAGCATCGGAGAGAGACGATACTTTTTCCGAAGCTGCCTGAAGACTGTTCACATATTTGTCAGTCGCAGCACCAGCACCAGCTACTTGACTCATCTGAGCTGCATTCTCACCCAACGTTCTCATTCCATCACCCAATCGCTCAAGTGTGTCCTTTTCAATTTTAGCTTCTGCAAGCATTTTATCTAGTTCTTCCGTCATAGACTTGCTCTTTTTCTTAGAAGCAGTGTGATCGTGATCAAGTTCATCAGAATCACCAACAGCCAATTCAGGATATACCAATTCCCAATGTGGATCCTCGTGAAGTGGTTCAAAAGCAGAGAATATAAAGATTAAAGCCTCCACGGTCAAACCGACGACGAGCATCGGACTTGCACCTGGCCAGTGCTGAATTTTAAACATCGCTCCAACGATTACAACTGCTGCTCCAAATCCATAGAGTTTGGACATAAACATTTTCCACGCTTTGCTTCCTGGTTTCATAGTTTTCCTTGTTTTAAGTTATGTGTTTATTTATTGTTTGATTTGCCAGTTTAAAAATTCGAAATTTTAGCGTAATTGAATATCGCTTTGAATTTCCTCTCCGCCTTCAGAAGTAAAGTCTCTTCCTCCTCTTCCAAGGTGTGTCATTACATTTCGATAACCAATGTACGATTTCGCTGTATCCTGATATTCGAACGTGCGTGTTGCATTCATCAGATAGTATCCAACATCTTTCCATGAACCTCCACGAAGGACTTTTCTTTTCATGGAAGGTGGATCCCAATCCATCGCATCATAACGGTAATCTGTATTCAAGTCATGAGAAAAATCATACATTGACTCATCATACGCTGTTTCACACCATTCTGAGACGTTTCCGGCCATACAATACAACCCCCATCCATTCGGGTTGTATGAGAAGACTTTAACCGTATGGAAACCTCCGTCTTCAAAATATCGACCTCGCATTGGCTTAAAGTTCCCCAAGAAACAACCAGTCTCATTTCTAATGTAAGGTCCACCCCATGGATATTGTGACAAATTCAGGTCACCTCGGGAAGCGCGCTCCCACTCTGCTTCAGTTGGTAAACGGAAGTCATTCACAAACAAATCTCCCATAGCAACCAACCAATTGTTGAGTAGCTGAGTTCTCCAAACAGCGAAAGCTTTCGCCTGAACCCAAGTAACTCCAACTACCGGGTAATTGTCGTAAGCAGGATGCCAGAAATACATATTAGTCATTGGATCGTGGAAAGAATACGTAAAGTCTCTCACCCAACACAATGTATCTGGATATACGTTTATTTTTTCATCGATGATAAACCTTTGACGATTGTCATGGCCACGAATAGCATTGTTCTGTCCTTTTTTGTTGAAGAAGCCCATATCCAAATCTTGTCCTTGTGGATCTTCAGTAAATGGATGATTCGGTGTATCTAATGCACGATGATCTTCAACAATTTTCTCTCGACCATTTTTATCGTTCGTATACCCGTTTGTTGCGATGTTAATACGACCGCGTTGAGCTGCCTCACGATAGTCAATCCAGAAGTAAGAAAACATCAATACTCTTTTATCGATTTCTCTTCTTTTGTAATAACGCTGCTGCTGTGGATAATACATGTCCGCTAAAAGTGGAACCACCTCCGGATCTGAATAATCCACCTCACGATCCCAATTTAAGGCGAATAGTGAACGATTCAGCGGTCGATCGGACGCATCGTATTCAGCGTACTCCAACGATCCTTCATCGAAATACTCGTCTTCGTAGTTGATCCAACGCTGTGCATCTTCATCGTCTTCTGTTTTTTCATAGATTTTCTCGCGAGCAATAGAATCCCTCACCCACTCCACGAATTGACGGTATTCATTGTTTGAGATCTCAGTCTGGTCAATGTAAAATGCCTGAACAGAAACCGTCTTTGCTCGTGTTTGATGCAAAAATGGTACGTCAAGGTCGTTTTCACCCATCTGAAAACCACCCGAAGGTATGTACACCATACCCAGTGGAATTTCCGGATTATAAATGGGCCTGCCCAATGATCCGGTTAGATGACCTGTTCTTGTACTACAAGAAACAAGTATCACTCCTAAAAACCCTAATGACAATAGTTTTCTCATGTTCACTATTTTTTACGTATTCCGGATACAATTTTAAACATCTACGGGATCAACTATTTTCTTCTGTAACGGAATCGCCCCAAAAAAGGTTACAAATATTCAACAAATTTTTCAATTCTACAACCACCTTGGATGATTAGATTTTGTAATCGGAGGTGTTGGTAGATAAAAACAGTATTTCAACAAGATCTCATGAGAGCCTCTTGATACACTCGCAAGCTTGTGGGTATTAATATCATAGGAGTATCCCACTGTTAAATTTTGAACTGGCATCCACCCCAACATCAATCCAATCGCATCTGCATTTCTGTACGTCAATCCTCCGTACAGCATGTTTCTCCAAATGTATCGTGCATTGATATCTCCACTAAACTTTATGAACTCCGTTCGGAACAAAGCTTGAACATCAATGTCGCCCCCTGCCACGTTGCGAAATTTCTTGCCCGCCATCAAATAATAATGTCTAACTGGCTGGTATGATTGCGTAATGTTATTGACTTTCTGCTCGAGAGTAGTTTCAGTAAGATGAGTCGATGATAATCCAACATAATAATCAGATGTTCCTTTGAAGAATAAACCAAAATTCATATCTAAACTCGTAGCAGCGAAACCTGCAGGCAACGCGTTATCGATTGTAGTTGTTGGCGGAACCCAAACCGGAGACATTCCGAAATTGATAATCCCCACACCTATTCCGATACCCAATGTACCGGCATCACCCACTTCCAACGGATAGGAATAATTCAAAATGACATTGTTTTGACGGTTAAAAGCAATGGCATCGTGGTAAAAAGCAATTCCAACACCACCTGGGAAAAATCTTCTAAGATTGGCGCCTACATTAAAAAACGCTGAATTTGGTGCCCCGTTGACTTTATCCCATTGGTTTCGGTAGAGCGTAGTTGCACAAATTCCGTCGTCAATACCCGTTTCCCCGGGATTGATACTCATTTTATCATACATGAAATGAGAAATGAGTTTGTCCTGTTGAGCTGAAACGATTGTCAGCATAAGGGAACAGGCAGCAAATAGTATTATTTTCTTAGTCATTCTTAACAATAGTCAAGGTTTTAACAAAACATAACATAAATGTTGTCGGCGCTAAAATAATTATTTTTTCTGAATGACCTGAAAATTATGAATAAAGACTTAAAAAGTTAATAACTCTGTTTATCCTAGCTTTTGATAGGTCTTCCACCAAAGATCAGGAATTTCATTTTTCATAGCAAGCTCGTAATCATCTTTATCACAAGGGACAAGGTGATGGCGTTCGTAATTCATTCCCTTTTTTGGCGGATAAGGAACCTCCATCCACCAACGCTCTGATTTATTACTTTTATAGAAGATTATTTCTTCGTTCACTTCTTCCATAAAAACTGTGAATTTCAGGTAATCTTTTTTGCTGCCAACTGGGAAGTCACCTCGTCGTTGTGAAACACCATCCATAAAGTACCAGATCATTTGAGCCAGCAAAAAGGATGATGTTCCTGAATATTTTTCGGGAAAATAATTGAAAATGCCCAAGCTTGTAAGCTTATCACTTATTCCGGCATATTTTGTTATCTGACACATTTGATCGGCATATAAGCCGTTTGGGGAAATGTACTCCGAATGAAACAATTCTGACGCTCGGATACTTTTAAAGTCAATACTCAATAGGTCTGAATTTCTCAAATGTGGTTCTGCCTTTTTAAAATCCGCATTAAACTCACCCAATCTGCAAACATCAAAATATAATTTCTCAAAAAGATCTATATCGGCTTTTGGAACGAAAGGAGCCTGCATGCCAATGTTTGAAAGGTTAAAAAGATAACATGGCCGTTGAAGAAGCAGATGGCTTACATAACCATCTGAATGAGGTTCAGACTCCGGATCACCTAAGTCCAATTGATAATCGACACAACAAATATTTACTGTTTGTTCAAGCTTCTCATAACCTTTGTACATGGCAATTGTGAGATCTTGACTTCCACCTACAACAACAGGCAGCACTTTGTTTTTGATCAATTCAGTTATGACTTGTGCTAATGCAAACTGTGTATCCTTCAATTCGCTTCCCGGAAGAATATTTCCTAAATCATACAATGGGAATTTCCAATCCGGTCCGAGATGAAGTCCGTAAAAAAAATCTCTGAATTTTTCTTCAGGAATTGATGAGGCTGATAACTCTTTGCTCCCACGAAATTCTGGAACATAAATAATCGCAATCGCTCCTTTTTCAATATCAGGAAAACCACTCTCGGTATGCTGCCGGACAACTCCGCCAATTTTGAGGGTATTTCTCTCAGTGCTTCGCTCAATGGGCGCGAAATAAATGGAAAGATCTTTCATTTAAGGCTTTTGTTCAAAGCTACACTAAAGCCATTCAAACCAGAGAGCCCTTAAAAAAAAGTATTAAAGAGGAAATTGTTAAAACAAGTTTTACTTTCTGGATTTCTTTCCTGATGCCGGTTGTGCAGCAGCAATTTCGAGGCATTCCTCTAAAGTGAGCTCCTCTGCTTTTTTGTCCTTTGGAAGTTTGTAATTGTTCTTCCCAATTTTCAAATAAGGTCCCCATTTTCCATTAAGCAACTGCACATCGTCTCTTTCATCAAATGTTTTAATGGTTTTATTTGCATCCTCTGCTCTTTTTTCGTTGACCAATTCTATAGCTCGTTCCAGAGTTACTTCCATTGGATCCTCACCTTTTGGAATTGAAGTAAATGATTTTCCATGCTGCACGTACGGACCAAAACGACCGATATTGACTTTGATATCTGCATCTTCAAAGGTTCCGAGGATTCTTGGAAGTTCAAATAATTTCAGCGCTTCTTCCAATGTAATCGAATTTATCGACTGCTCTTTTTGCAGGGAAGCAAATTGTGCTTTTTGCCCATCTTCCTGTTCGTCACCGATTTGAATCATCGGTCCAAATCGACCGATACGGGCGATCACCTTGCGACCGGAAACCGGATGCATCCCTAATTCGCGTTCACCTGTTGCACGGTCAGAATGCTCCAAAGTATCTTCCACATTTTTGTGAAAAGGATCATAAAATTCATGGATCATCTTTGTCCACCCGATCATGCCTTTCGCGATCTCATCAAATTCTTCTTCCACCTTAGCTGTAAAATGGTAATCCATAATTCGCTCAAAATGTTGCTTAAGAAAATCTGTCACTACAGTACCAATGTCCGTTGGCGCTAATTTATTTTTCTCCTTACCCGTAGTTTCTGACTTGATCTCACTCTTTATCTCCTCTTTTTTCAGTTCGAGAACAGTGTAGTTTCGCTTCATTCCTTCTCGCTCAGGTTTTTCAACATACCCTCTTTTCTGAATCGTAGAAATTGTCGGTGCATAGGTTGATGGACGGCCGATTCCAAGTTCTTCTAACTTTTTAACTAAGGAAGCTTCCACATATCGGGATGGTGGTCTAGAAAAACGTTGAGTCGCCGTAAT
The DNA here is from genome assembly GCA_021298235.1 of Cryomorphaceae bacterium. Next base: position 26,185 of record JAJTDX010000008.1, read on the forward strand.
CGTCTCTCTGTCAATATTATCTCCTGCTTTCAAATCCGGCAACAAAACCTCTGCTCCTTCATCTTCCTCGTCGTTCTCGAGATCAGTCTCCAAATAGACTTTAAGAAATCCATCAAACTTGATTACCTCACCACGAGCTGTGAAAGATTCAGTGAGGTCAGATCCTGAAATCTGTATGGTGGTGCGTTCTAGCTGAGCCACAGCCATCTGAGATGCAATTGCACGCTTCCATATGAGCTCATACAATTTTTCATCATCCCGTTCTCCGCTGATCAAATGAACAGAGAAATCTGTCGGACGAATCGCCTCGTGTGCCTCCTGCGCATTGCTACTCTTCGTTGAATACTTTGTAGGTTTTGAATACTTCTCGCCGTACGATCTGAGGATCTCAGTTTTTGCCCCGCCAATTGCCGTTTCCGATAGGTTTACCGAATCGGTTCTCATGTACGTGATTTTCCCTGCCTCATACAATCGTTGAGCAACCGACATGGTGCGTGAAACCGAAAATCCAAGCTTCAAACTGGCCTCTTGCTGGAGTGTAGAGGTAGTAAAAGGAGCTGCTGGTGCTTTTGTTGCCGGTTTTTGCTGAACATCGGAAACTTTAAAAGTTGAATTCTTGCATTTCTGCAGAACATCAGTTGCCTCATTTTCATTTTTGAGCTGACGGCTGTATTCTGCCTTTAGTTTTCCTTTCTCGGATGAGAAGCTACCCACAATACGGAAGAAGCTTTCAGTTTGATGTTTCTCAATTTCTCTTTCACGATCTACGATCAATCTGACCGCTACAGATTGTACCCGACCGGCAGATAAGCTCGGACGAACTTTTTTCCAGAGTACAGGCGATAATTCGAAACCTACTATTCGATCCAATACACGACGGGCTTGTTGCGCATCCACCAGCTCTTTATTAATGTTGCGTGGGCGTTCTATTGCCTTTATAATTGCTGTTTTGGTAATCTCATTGAATGTAATGCGACGCGTGTCTTTTTTAGACAGATCCAATGTCTCATAAAGATGCCATGAAATGGCTTCACCCTCACGGTCCTCATCGGTTGCGAGCCAGACCGTCTCGGCCTCTTTCGCTAATTTTTTTAGCTCTGAGACTATTTGCTTCTTATCCGCTGAAACCTCATATTTCGGCAAAAAGTCGTTTTCAATATCCACAGACAACCCCTTCTTGGCAAGGTCACGGACATGTCCGTAACTAGATTTTACTACAAAATCTTTACCCAGGTAGCCTTCAATGGTCTTCGCTTTCGCAGGTGACTCAACAATAACGAGGTTTTTAGCCATTTCGGTTTTGTGTTTTAGTTTAAAGCTGGTTGAACGGGTGCAAAATTAAGTGTAAAAGTTTCCAAATCACAACACCGATTTCGTGGGATTGTTCTACTATATATTATTTAACCATAGGTTAAAGATTTTTTTGGAATTCAAAATTTTTCTTAAAAAGTTTAGCGAATGACTGAAAAAACAAAACTGACATTTTGACATGCTTCTATTATTTGATACTTTTGCACTCCTTACAAAAAAAGAGTACCGATGACAGATCACGGGCAGAACAAGGTAATTGATGAGAGCAGGCAAGGCGAAGCACTTCATACTGAGCACCCACAAAATGGACATGGAAAGAAACTTTATGTAGAGAGCTATGGATGTCAAATGAATTTTTCAGACAGTGAAGTAGTTGCCTCTATCATGACGAATGAGGGCTATTCTACCACCCGTAATATTGATGAGGCAGACGTAGTTCTAATCAACACCTGCTCCATTCGTGAAAATGCAGAAACGCGAGTCCGCAACAGATTGACAGAATTTAAACATCGAAAAGACCAAAATCCGGAACTTGTCGTAGGAATTTTGGGATGCATGGCTGAACGTCTGAAAAAATCTTTGTTGGAAGAAGAAAAGCTCGTTGACCTCGTAGCAGGACCAGATGCCTACCGCGATCTCCCAAATCTCGTGGATGAAGTGGGCACAGGACAAAAAGCTGTGAATGTTTTATTATCTCGGGACGAAACCTACGCAGACATTTCGCCTGTCCGTCTGGACAACGGAGGAATATCAGCATTTGTTACGATCATGCGTGGCTGCGACAACATGTGTTCATTTTGTGTGGTTCCTTTTACTCGAGGCCGAGAGCGCTCTAGAGACCCACAAACCATCGTGGACGAATGCAGAGATTTGTTCGCAAAAGGATACCGTGAAGTGACACTTTTAGGACAAAACGTAGACAGCTATCGTTGGAATCTCACCTCGAAGGGTGAAATCAAGGATGCTCATCAGCCAACCACCAATTTCGCTCAATTAATGGAAATGGTCGCTATGGTTTCACCGGAGCTTAGAATTCGTTTTTCTACGTCACATCCGAAGGACATGACAGACGAGGTTTTGGAAACCATGGCTAAATATGAGAATATCTGTCCCTACATTCATCTCCCTGTTCAGTCAGGTCATACGGATGTTTTATACAGAATGAATCGCGGCTATTCCCGTGAATGGTATCTTGATCGGATCCTTGCAATCAAACGCATCATACCTGATTGTGCAATTTCAACGGACATTATCACCGGTTTTTGTGGAGAAACAGAGGAAGAACATGCAGACACACTCTCCCTGATGGACCTGGTCGAATACGATTTTGCGTATATGTTCAAGTATTCTGAAAGACCTAAAACACTTGCAGAGCGTCGTTTCGAAGACGATGTCCCAGAGGAAATCAAAGGTCGTCGACTAAATGAAGTGATCGAAAAACAGTTGGCACATTCACTTTCTTCTCACCAACGTCAAATCGGAAAAATCGTGAAAGTTCTTGTTGAAGGAAAATCGAAACGATCAGACATCCACATGTGCGGTAGAGATGGAAGAAATTCTATGGTTGTTTTCCCTGCTGGTGAATTTGATAAAGGAATGTATGTTATGGTAGAAATCAAAGATTGTACATCTGCTACTCTACTCGGGGATGTTGTAGAGGTCCTTCACCCATATCAAACAGTTGAGGCATGAATCTTCTGCAAGTAAAACAAAGGTTTGGAATTATTGGCAATGCGCCTCTACTAAATCGTGCCCTTGAAGTAGCAATTCAAGTAGCTCCGACAGATATTTCTGTTCTGGTTACAGGAGAAAGTGGTACGGGAAAAGAGATCATTCCTCAAGTGATACATCATCTAAGCTCCAGAAAACACGGCGAGTATATTGCTGTCAACTGTGGTGCCATACCGGAAGGAACCATTGATTCCGAATTGTTTGGACACGAAAAGGGAGCATTTACGGGAGCTCAAGGCAGTCGTCAGGGGTATTTTGAAGTGGCCAATGGAGGTACAATCTTTCTTGATGAAGTAGCTGAATTGCCAATGCAGACGCAGGTTCGCCTTTTGCGAGTCCTCGAAACCGGAGAATTCATTCGAGTTGGTTCTTCAAAAGCACTGAAAACGAATGTGAGGGTGGTAGCCGCAACCAATGAGAACATGCAACGTGCAATAGCCTCAGGAAAGTTCCGGGAGGATCTTTTTTACCGTTTAAGCACCGTACCAATTTCATTACCACCCCTCCGAAACCGTGAAGAAGACATTCACTTGATTTTCAGGAAGTTTGCAAACGACTTTGCCGATAAGTATCGGATGCCCTCGATAAAATTGACAGAAAATGCTGTTGAGCTGGTGAACCATTACAGTTGGCCCGGTAACATTCGACAGTTGAAAAATCTGGTAGAACAACTCTCAGTTATCGAAACAAAGAGAGAATTAGACGCTCAGACAATTCAAGCCTATTTGCCTGCCGAGACAGAAAAGGTGCCCTCGGTAATCAATGAAAATGGAAGTGATAATTTCTCCGAGCGTGAACTCATGTACAAATTCTTGTTTGACATGAAAAAAGACCTTACCGATCTCAAAAAATTGGTAGTCGAGTTATTAGCTCAAGGTGGAGAGCTGCATCTGAATACAGATCAATCTGCATTGGTGAATCGATTTTTTCAGGATGTCAACTCAAACCCAACCGTTCAAACCCGTATCTTACCTGCGGCAACGGAGACACCAATTCCAGAATATGCAATGGCTTCGCAGGATGAAGACTACGAAACACATGAGGTCATTGAAGAATCGTTATCATTGGAAGACAGAGAAAAAGAGCTCATTCAGAAGGCACTTGACAAGCACAGAGGGAAACGGAAATACGCTGCAGCGGAACTAGGAATTTCAGAACGAACCTTATATCGTAAGATTAAGGAATACCATTTGATTGACTAATGAAATTAGTGATACCTCTTTTCCTGTTATCCTTTGTCCTGTATTCATGCTGGCCAAGTAAAGTTTCATTCGTTGACAATGGATCTATGCCTGAGGAATGGAAAACGTTTTCAGTAAAAACGCTCGAGAACGCTGCTCCAAATACGCCTATAAGTTATGCAGCTCAACTTTCAGAACAGCTAAAAGACGGAATTCAAAACAATACGCGGCTTTTGCTGAATCCTGAAACCGGGAAAGGAGAGATCTACATCGAAGGAAAGATCACAGGGTACAGCGTACTGCCGGTTGCTATACAGGAGGGGGATAATTCAGCAAAAAACAGATTGAGCATCAGCACGCAATTCACTATTTTCGTCTCAAAACCCAAAGAAGATAAAATGATTGTGAGCAGCACACGATTTGTTGATTATGATTCAAATACAGATCTGGGAACTGTTGAACGTACTCTACTGGAAGAGATTAGTGCACAAATAGTTCAGGACGTCATAAATAAATTGCTTTCAAACTGGTGATGCTCTCCATTTCTGATATTGTCAAACGTATTGAAGACCCTTCGGTCTTGAATTCCAATGACCTGGAAGATCTCAAGGCTATGACCGACACGTTTCCATATGCTCAAATATTTCCAATCCTATATTTAAAAACCCTCGCCAACAAGAAAGATCTTCGTTTCGAACAGGAGTTGGTGCGTTATGCCTATCGGATAAGCGACAGAGAACAATTGTACCAATTGATTACGGCCTCACAAGATGGAACCGAATTTCCCGACATTGCACTTGATCTTGCGTCTGACAAACAAGCTCAAATAGAAGTTATTTTAGAGGAACAGACACCCGTTGTAGAAAACCTGTTGTCGGATGATTTTGAGGAAAGCGAAGAAGATATCATTCCTTTAAATATTCGTTCACTTGATGAAGCGATTCAGTCAAGCAACACCGATTTGAAAGAAACTTCACCAGTGGAACAGAATGAGAATGAGAGTGAGAATGAAGAACAGAGCGAGGTAGTTTTAGAAGAATTTGAAAAAGAAGTTCTGGCTGAAACACTTAGCAATAACTTTCATCTTGGTTCGGTCAGTGAGGAAAATATCTCTATTGACAAAGACATTTCTGATCCGGAACAAGAGCATGAAGAATCTAACTCAGAAACGAATGAAGAAGAAACAGATTCAAAAAAGAGCTTCTCCTCCTGGCTTCGGGCCAACACGAATGATCCAAAGCCCTTGTATGACGAAGAAAAAGATCGTATAGAGTCCATATTGGAATCATTTCTCGAAAAACAACCGAGTATTTCCAGACCTACAAAGTCAGATACGCAAGAGGAACGTCCTAAAAAAGAATTTTACTCTGCATCAAGAAAAGCCAAAGAAAGCATCAGTATGGATCACATGCCGGTGAGTGAGACACTTGCAAAAATATTCAGTCTTCAGGGCAATTTTCCAAAAGCAATTTTTGTTTACGAGCAGTTAATCTTGTTAAATCCGGAAAAAAAGGTTTTCTTTGCAGCCCAAATTGAAGAATTAAAGAAAAAACTAACGAATTAAGTATGGAAGTTTTATTGTCAACATTGGTTATCCTTGCGAGCATTCTGCTAATAGCTGTAGTCTACATGCAAAACCCAAAAGGAGGTGGTTTGAGCTCTGAATTTGGAGGTGCGCAACAAATTGGTGGTGTACAGAAAACAAATGACTTTATAGTGAAAGCAACATGGGTACTAGCCGGAATCATCATGGTATGTAGTGTGTTCATGCAGCCGTCAAACAAGAAGCAAAACACACAACCTGAGATGAATCAACAGCAGCAACAACAAACACCTGCTCAAAATGCACCTCAGACTCCACCGAACGGAGGCAAATAACCAAGCAAAATAGATTTTTACGAGTGTCAGTATGTCAGTCATACTGACATTTTTTTTTATTGAAATTGTCTAATGTTGCAATTTTGTCGCAGTAACTCAGTTGGCACAAAATTCGACAAAGCGGGGTCGAACATTAAATTTTCAAAATAGTATGTCAACAAAATTTAAGCCTCTGGCGGATCGAGTTCTGATAGAACCGGCGCCTGCAGAACAAAAAACAGCAAGTGGTATCATCATTCCTGACACAGCGAAAGAAAAACCATTGAAAGGGACTGTGATCGCTGCGGGAAAAGGGAAAAAAGATGAACCAGTAACCGTTAAGGTTGGAGATCAGGTATTGTACGGACAGTATTCCGGAACAGAGATCAAACTGGATGGAAAAACGTATCTCATCATGCGTGAGTCGGACATTTACGGAATTTTTTAATTATTAATCATTTAAAATTCATTCAACATGGCTAAAGACATTTATTTCGATGTAGAAGCACGCGACAAACTGAAAAAAGGAGTCGACGCTCTGGCAAATGCAGTAAAAGTAACCTTAGGTCCTAAAGGCCGCAATGTAGTAATTGGTAAAAAATTTGGTGCACCTCAAATTACCAAAGACGGCGTTTCAGTGGCAAAAGAAATCGAGCTTAAAGATGCGATTGAAAACATGGGCGCTCAGATGGTGAAAGAAGTTGCGTCCAAAACAGCGGATATAGCAGGAGACGGAACTACGACCGCCACGGTGCTTGCTCAAGCGATCATTGGGGCTGGTTTGAAGAATGTTGCTGCAGGTGCAAATCCAATGGACCTCAAACGAGGAATAGACAAAGCAGTAGCAGAAGTCGTTAAAAATCTTAAAAAGCTCTCGAAAGAGGTTGGAAAAGACAACGACAAGATCAAGCAGATTGCAACTATATCAGCGAATAACGACGAAACAATCGGTGCTCTGATTGCCGAGGCAATGAAAGTTGTGGGCAATGACGGTGTGATTACCGTAGAAGAAGCGAAAGGTACAGAAACTGAAGTTCGTACGGTAGAAGGAATGCAGTTTGACCGTGGATATTTGTCCCCATACTTTGTGACCAATACAGAAAAGATGATCACAGAGATGGAAAAACCGATGATCTTGATCTACGACAAAAAGATCTCCAATATGAAAGAATTGCTTCCGATCCTTGAGCCAGTGGTTCAGGCCGGAAGAGGTTTATTGATTATCGCGGAAGATGTCGACGGTGAAGCATTGGCAACCTTAGTAGTTAACCGTTTGAGAGGTTCATTGAAAATCGCTGCAGTCAAAGCTCCAGGATTTGGTGACCGCAGAAAAGCAATGCTCGAAGATATTGCTATCCTTACAGGTGGACAGGTTATCTCAGAGGAGCGTGGATTTACACTTGAGAACGCGACATTGGACATGTTGGGTACTGCTGAAAAAGTAGAAATCGACAAAGACAACACGACGATTGTGAACGGTGCTGGTAAAAAAGCAGACATCACAGCACGAGTTAATCAGATCAAAGCGCAGATCGATGCTACGACTTCTGATTACGACCGTGAAAAACTTCAAGAGCGCTTGGCAAAACTTGCCGGTGGAGTGGCAGTACTTTACGTGGGTGCTCCAACAGAGGTGGAGATGAAGGAGAAAAAGGACCGTGTGGACGATGCCTTGGCTGCCACAAGAGCTGCAGTGGAAGAAGGAATCGTTCCCGGCGGAGGTGTTGCTTTGATCCGCTCAATCGAATCATTGGACAAATTGAAAGGTGACAACGAGGATGAACTAACCGGAATCCAAATCGTGAAACGTGCTGCCGAGGAGCCATTGCGTCAGATTATAGCGAATGCAGGAGGTGAAGGTGCCGTGATCGTTCAAAAAGTACGTGAAGGAAAAGATGACTTTGGATACAATGCGCGTACAGAAACATTTGAGAAACTGTACAAGGCTGGAGTGATCGATCCTACGAAAGTTACACGTATCGCTGTTGAAAATGCAGCATCCATCGCATCCATGTTATTGACCACAGAATGTGTGATCGCTGATCAACCGGAGGAAAATCCTCCAGCGATGGGCGGCATGCCGGGTGGAATGCCTGGAATGATGTAATCTTGACGCAGCGAAATCATCTAAACTTCCTCCCCCTTACTCCCCCTCTCCAGGGGGAAAAGGTTTCCCTCCTTGGGTAGGAACGAAGGGAGGGGAAAAATTAAATACAATACAGAGTCCGTCCAAGTGGCGGACTCTTTCTCGTTTCTTGCTTCCTGATTGTTCAGATAGTGAGAGACGTCTATATAAAGGCCCTCTTCGGAAACGGAGAGGGTTTTTTATTTGAACAATCGTAAGTATAAAAAACAAAAAACCCATGCAGGGGGTTTTCTGAAGCTTCAGAAAACACGTTTAGGATTGCCGGCAACCTTTGTAATCTGCTGTTTGGTTTCCCTCTACGCACGCGTTGCAGCCCGCCATTGTTTGCCTGAGACGCTCCTGAAGGTCAAATAGGTAAGCTTCAAGATAACTGCATGGGCTCCGCCGAAACGGATGGGGTCGCTGCACTCAACACGGAGTGGTACCCGTAGTGTAAAATTAGTGATAATTCCAGCAATCTTTTGATTTAAAATCAAATCACCGATCTCAACGGGAAGGAAACGCCTTTCAGAAAGAATACGGTGCTGCTGTTCATCTATGAAGATGGGATAGTAGTCAGGGTGTTTGAGGCGGAGTGATTTATTTAGCTGGCCGAGTGATACCGCCAACGTCATCTCGATAGATCAGCTGTGGCTGACACTCGTTCGGCGCGATTGCATCGAGGGCAGCGCGAATACGTAATTCCCTACTATTATAGAACCAAGTGACTAGGAATAAAAAAAAGGGACGCTATTCCAGCGCCCCTTTTCTTTCATTGGGTTATTCTTAATACCTGTAGTGTTCTGCTTTGAACGGTCCTTCGACTTTAACGCCGATGTAATCCGCTTGATCCTGACGAAGAGTTTCCAATTCAACACCAATCTTAGCAAGGTGCAAACGCGCTACCTTTTCATCTAGGTGCTTTGGAAGCATGTACACATCGTTGTCATAGTTTGCACTGTATGCCCACAATTCCAACTGAGCCAATGTTTGGTTCGTGAAAGAGTTCGACATTACGAATGATGGATGTCCTGTAGCACATCCAAGGTTTACCAAACGTCCTTCTGCAAGGATAATGATCTCGTTACCCTTCACGTTGTATATATCTACCTGCGGCTTCACTGTATACTTTGTAGAACCGTAGTTTGAGTTCAACCAAGACATGTCGATCTCATTATCGAAGTGTCCGATGTTACAAACGATCGCCTTATCCTTCATATTCTCGAAATGACGACCAACAACGATAGATGAACTACTGAATCCAAGCGCTTAACTTCGAATCCGTCCATTGCTGCCTGAAGTGCACAGATCGGATCGATCTCCGTAACGATCACACGCGCTCCTGCTCCACGAAGAGAAGCTGCAGATCCTTTACCAACATCCCCATAACCGCAAACAACAGCCACTTTACCAGCCATCATTACATCCGTAGCACGACGAATGGAATCTACCAAAGACTCTTTACATCCATATTTATTATCGAATTTAGACTTAGTCACAGAGTCGTTCACGTTGATCGCAGGCATGACAAGCGTGCCATTCTTTTTACGCTCATACAGTCTGTGTACTCCGGTAGTCGTTTCTTCAGAAAGTCCTTTGATGTCTTTTGTTAATTCAGGATAACGATCGAATACCATGTTCGTAAGGTCTCCCCCATCATCCAAAATCATATTCAAAGGCTTTCCGTCTTTGAACGCGAACAATGTTTGTTCAATACACCAGTCGAATTCTTCTTCGTTCATTCCTTTCCAGGCATAAACCGGAATTCCGGCAGCAGCAATAGCGGCAGCGGCGTGATCCTGTGTTGAAAAGATGTTACACGAAGACCATGTGACCTCTGCACCAAGTTCAACGAGCGTTTCAATCAAAACAGCCGTTTGAATGGTCATATGCAAACATCCTGCGATGCGTGCTCCGGCAAGAGGCTTTGATGAACCATATTCATCTCTAAGAGACATCAACCCGGGCATTTCTGCCTCAGCTAGTTTGATCTCTTTTCTTCCCCACTCTGCAAGGCTGATATCTTTTACTTTGTAAGTTACTTTATCCAATGTATTGCTCATTTTAGTGTTTTTCTGATATTATTAGGGTGCAAAATTACGATATTAGACTTTAGACTGCAAGACTTGAAGAAAATAGACAAAAGATCTGAAGAAAATAGACTAAAGACTTGCCGACAAAAGACTTTAAAATGAATACAAACTAGAGTCGTTCCTTAATTAGACTGACTAAACAGTCGATAAAGCGTGGGTGGTCATTAGAACTGGGTACCAGCTGAACTTTCTCCCCACCATGTTCTTCAAAGATCTCCTGGTATTCCGTCCCTATCTCTATGATGGTTTCGAGGCAATCTGCAACAAATGCCGGACTAAAAACCAGTAACTTCTTCGCACCTTTCTTAGCCCATTCCTCAACTACTTTGTCGGAAAAAGGTGTTAGCCATTTTTTGTCCAATCGTGATTGAAAACAAACAGTATATTGAGATTCAGGAATTCCAAGTTTATCTGCGATCAACCTCGTGGTAGCATAACTCGTCGCCTTGTAGCAGAACTTATTCTTTTCGTTGACTTCCGTTTCGCATGGTTGATCCCCGCAGAGATCTGTTCCTTCATAAACCTTATCAACTTGTCTTTCCGGCAACCCATGATACGAAAAGAGAACATGGTCGTAAGCCTTCCAGTCAAATTCTTTAGCACGTTCCACAATGCTGTCAATATAGCCTTCATGATTCCAGAACTGGCTCACGATCTTGATCTCAGGAATTACCCACCACTTTCGAATGATCTCCATTGCCCGATCAATTGCCGAACCAGAGGATGCACTTGCATACTGGGGAAAAAGAGGAACAATGATCAATTGGTCATAGTTTGCAAGACGCATACGCTCCAACACAACATCCAATGACGGATTTTTATATCTCATGGCCATTTCCACCTTCACTTCATGTTGATCAAAGCGATTCTGAACGAGTTCGGTGACCTTTTCTGTATAGGTGAGCAACGGCGACTTCCCATGTCCATGTTCCCAGAGCTCTTTGTAAATCTTTGCTGATTTTGGAGCACGAAAAGGAACAATTATTCCGTTTACAAGTATTTTTCTAAGAAGCCATGGAATATCAATGACCCGCCGATCATTTAAAAATTGGGTTAAATAACTCCTAACATCCGACACAGACGGACTGTCCGGAGTTCCTAATTGAATGAGCAGTACACCCGTTTTCTTTTTGGTCATAACCAATTAACGATTAGATGATATAAATAATTTTTGCTGCCAGTTTTCAGCCGCTGACAACGAAAGCAATCCTAATTTAGACAACGAACGAACTGTCTTGTCAAATGCCAGAGGGTATTGAATCCCGTCATAATTCCAGTCCGTTTCTAAAAGCCAATTCGCCACTTGTCCCGAACGTAAATTATACCTCCAAGAGATTACCTCAACAGAATCCTCATCGTGTTTTATTTCCTTTGCTTTTGTTTGAACAACAGAACACATGTTCATCAATAAGGATTCATACCTTTCAATTACTTCATTCCTGACCGCTATAACAAAACATGGCCAGGGTGTGATAACCTCCTCTATGTATCGGCACTTCTTTTGTTCGGTAAATGGGAAGGTTGTATATTTTTCCCATAGAAATCCATCAGCCTGGCCATTTTCAAGCGCCCACAACCCACCATAAACATCACCGACAACATTAAATTTTAGTTCTTCGGAATTCCAACCTTCCTGTTGTGCCTTCACATATACCATAAGGTGTGAACCAGATCCTTCACGGCTAATAGCAAATGTTTTTCCTTCAAGTTGATCAGAACTTTGAATATCAGAGTGGAAAGGCACGTGAATTCCCCAACGCAAGGGAGAAGTTACATAGACTTGTAAAATTTTTGCATCCAACCCTTCCAAAATAGCTTTCGTAATACCTTCTGTTAGTAAAACCGCGATATCTAAAGACCCTGCATTCAATCCTTTGATCATCTGACCTGTACCACCGGTCATATCACTCCAATGAAGCTCAAGTCCGATCTCTCTGAACCGACCTTCCTCAATGGCCAACCTCCAAGGCAAATTAAAATGTTCGGGGACACCTCCAATCTTCAATCCCGTCATATGTCATCTTTTTCTTCGTTGAATTGCTTCTTGTACAAATTGGCATAATAACCTCCTAAAGAAACCAGCTCGTTGTGCTTGCCACTTTCGACAATCTTTCCTTTGTCGAGAACTATTATACTGTCAGCATTTTGAATGGTGGAAAGCCTGTGTGCTATGACGATAGAAGTTCGGCCTTCTGTCAGTCGTTCAGTTGCACGAATTATCAATTCTTCAGATTCACTGTCGATGCTCGATGTAGCCTCATCCAGAATGAGAATTTGAGGATTGTAAACACTTGCGCGAATGAACGCGATCAATTGGCGCTGACCTGTGGAAAGCACCCCTCCCCTTTCACCTACGACATAATCATACCCCTCGGGCAAACGTCCAATGAACTCGTGTGCACCTACAGCCTTAGCCGCAGCAATTACTTGTTCTCTAGAGATATCTGGATCACCTAGCGTGATGTTGTTGTGAATGGTATCCGAAAAAAGAAACACATCCTGAAGTACTACAGATATGTTTTTTCTAAGTATATCAAGTCTAATGTCTTTCAGATCCACCTCACCGATGGAAATTTTACCTTTTCGAAGTTCATAGAACTTACCCAGAAGATTCACAATGGTCGATTTACCGGAACCAGTAGCCCCGACGAAAGCGACTGTCTCGCCCTTTTCAATGGTGAAATTGAGGTCCTTTAATACCCGATTTTCATCCGTATAGGCAAAACTTACACCCTCAAATTTGATTTGCTTATTAAAATCACAACTCGTGACGTTTCCACTATCTTGAACATCTTCTTGCAGATCTAATGTTTCAAATACCCTTTCAGCCCTTACAGTTCCTCTTTGAAGCACATTGAATTTGTCGGCAAGCTGACGAATCGGACGATACAACATTTGAACCCACAGGGTAAAAGAAATGATCTCTCCATAAACTAAACGAGCATCAGCACCCGTTCTATTCAACGTGATCATTGCTCCCCACACCAGCAAAAAAGCAATCGACATGGAACTGAGCAGCTCTACCACCGGAAAAAAGATGGAGTTTGCCCATACAGCATTGATGTGCGCCTGACGGTGTCCTTTATTTATCTCTTGAAAAGCTTCATACTCCTTTTCCTCCCTGTTGAACAGTTGCACGATCCCCATGCCTGTGACGTGCTCCTGAACAAAGGTGTTAAGCTTGTTCACTTGAACACGCTCCAACTGAAAAGAGCTGCGCATCGCTCTGGCAAAAATTCGCGTGGCGATAATCAGCAGAGGTACCGGAATCAAGGTCAGTAATGTTAACTTCCAATTGACATAAAGCATCATCGAGATGACAGCAACCAATGAAAGCATATCACCGGTAATTTCCATCAGTCCTGCCGAAAACACTTCGGTGATCGCCTCCAGGTCAGACACTACCCGAGTAACGAGTGTTCCGATAGGAGTTTTGTCAAAAAAGCGCATTCTAAAACTCAGCATATGTGCAAAAAGCTTTTGTCTAAGGTCACGAATGATGTTTTGAGCAAGTAGATTGGAAAAATAAGCGTTCGCGAATTGAATGACTCCCTCGAGTACTAGCATTAAAACAACTATTCCCGACCAAAATAAAAGTCGCTCAGAGTCATTGGTCTTGACAACATAATTATCGACCATTCTACCGATGATCATAGGACGAGCCGGACCGATGATCGCTAAAACCAAGGTAAACGTTACGGCGAGAGCGAAAATACCCTTGTATGGCCGTATATGCGCCACAAGTCGCTTGAAAACGGATAAATTAATACTTGCTTTTTCTGACACGGGGCAAATTTACCGAAAAATGAAGGTCACCTGTAATCTGATCAGGGGAATTCAATGGAATTACATCCAGAAAGAAAAATTGTTCTTAAAAATGCCCTAACTTTACCTAAATAATTCTTCGGATGATACACAACCTTTCCAACACCAATTCAATCCTAAATACGTTTGTTGCAGAAATACGCAATGTTTCAATTCAGAACGACACCATGCGATTCAGGAGAAATATGGAACGTATCTCTGAAATTTTGGGATACGAGCTCTCCAAATCGCTTGAATTCGAACATGTTTCTGTTGAGACACCACTCGGCACAGCTGAAACACAGTTAATAAAAGAGAAACCTGTTCTTGCAACGATACTTCGTGCAGGTCTTTCAATGCATCAGGGGTTACTGAACTATTTCGACCGTTCAGAAAGTGCATTTGTATCCGCCTATCGAAAGCATAAAACGGCAGAAGAATTTGACATCGCTGTTGAATATCTTGCCTCTCCAGATTTAGAAAAAAAAACAGTAATCATTAGTGACCCCATGCTTGCCACCGGCAATTCCATGGTAATGGTTTATAAAGCGTTATTGAAACAGGGGAAACCTTCCAGAGTGATTGTTGTTGCTGCTATTGCAACACAAGAAGCCATCGACTTCGTTCGTAAACATTTGCCTGATACGACGGAGATCTGGGTCGCCGCAATAGATAAAGAATTGACAGCTCAAAGCTATATTGTCCCGGGATTGGGAGACGCCGGCGATCTGGCTTACGGTGTAAAATGCTAACAAAATGGATTGGAGTCTAATTTCTTCCGTTTTCTTGTTGGCAACTTTCAAGTTTATGTTCGCCCCATTTACTGGTTTAGCGATCGGCCTTCCCTATTGGGAAACTTTTCTCGCAAGTGCCTCAGGTGGCATATTCAGTGCTGCTCTTTTCTTTTTTTTCAGCGAGTTCGTTCTGACATACCTTCACAAACGCAAATTGAAAAAAGCAGGTAAAACCGAGGTAAAGAAAAAAAAGATTTTTAACCGCACCAACAGATCAATTATTCGAGTGAAACATACCTTGGGAATTTATGGCATCTGTTTCTGGGCTCCATTTTTTCTTTCTGTCCCAATAGGAAGTATTATTGCCGCAAAATTTTATGGTAAGATTCGACAAACGTTTCCGCTCATAATTATCGGTATGTTTTTGAATTCCTTCCTGATGACAAGTTTGGCCTACCTGGTTTTCAAATGAAAGAAAAACATTTGTTTTTTGATTTAGACAGGACGCTGTGGGATTTCGAGAAAAATTCTGAAATAGCACTCCGACTTCTTTTCGAAGAACTTGGTCTGCACACCCTTATTCCGCATTTTGACAGTTTTCACGACAACTACAAGGAAACCAATGCACATTTATGGAAAGAATATGGACAGGGCAGAATCAAGAAAGAAGAGCTCCGTTCAGAACGATTTAGGAGAACCTTGGACAACTTTAAAATTAATGACGAACACATTACAGAAAAATTAAGCTCGGGATACATTGAGCTCTCACCAAGACAAACCGCTTTGTTCCCCTCCGCACTGGAAACATTGAACGAACTTAAATCAGAGGGATATCAAATGCATATCATTACCAATGGGTTCAAAGAGGTACAATACATCAAACTCGAAGAGGCGCGACTAAAACCGTACTTTGATCTGATCCTTTGTTCTGAAGAGGTAGGACACAACAAACCTTCTAAATTGATCTTTGAGTATGCTTTACAAACTGTAAGTGCAAAAGCAGAAAATTCAGTGATGATCGGTGACGACTATGAAGTAGATGTCGTCGGCGCAAGAAATAGCGGAATGCATGCCATTCTCTTCGATCCGGAAAATGAAAAATCAAAACTGGAAAATCTGCATCGAATTAAACACCTCAACGAGCTTCCCGGACTTCTTACATGGGTATTCAGAACCTTACGGTAAGTGAAAATTTGGCCGAATTTATTTAACCGTATAGATGGCTGCTTCAGTAGCTTTGTAGGTTCTCATATCAGGATTCCAAAGATAAAATAGAAGTTCATCATCCGGGAGTACATTTTCAGGGAGAAAGAAAGGCATGGTAAATTGGGACTCAGATGAATCTGCAGCTGTAAAATTTTGTTCTATGGACTCATAGAATAATGGAACTCCGTTCCGGGTCACTGACTTTCCGTTTCGTGTAAGCGTGACCACCGAAATGATTCGATTATCCTCTTCTCCCCTTTCCAGCTTGAACACAAACGTATAATAATCGAATGAATTGAGTGGATGGAGCTTGCTCACTTTAACAGCTGTATTGAAATCAAATTCTCGGTTCGAGGACTTCCATTTATTCGAAACCATTTTTATGGGACGACCCCATTTTCGTTTGGTTCCTTTGGCAAAAAGATAAATTGCTGATCCTGGATAAACCCTTTCGCTGATCTTTATGGGATAATATCTAGAAATAATTTCTCTAAAAATGGGTTGATCGTATGCACTGTTAAACACATAACAAAAATATTTAGTGGAACTATTCTTTGCTTTTTGATTGAGCTCCTCTCGAACATTTTGAGCATACCAATCCGTCATCAAAGACTTTCTTTTATGCTTTAAATAATAATTAAGATAAGCGTCATCATTGAGATTCATAGCGCAGGCAATGTTCCGATGTCCATAAAGTTCTTCGTAAGAATTAAATTCATCTCCGAGCTCACGAAACACCCCAAAATGTATCGGCCGATACACGCCATTGACAAAAATGCTATGCCAACCAATAAGTGTCATGCCCCCAATGAAGGTCGCTTTAGACCATGAAGTGGAAAGTTCTATTGGCCAACTTGCTATTGCAGGAATCAAGACAAAGGGCAATATGAAGAGTAGCACCAGCTCACGCATGATGGGTGTAACAGTGTATGACAATGCTACACCAAGGAGAATGCTTGCGAAGGCCACAATCATTGGAAAGCTAAATTGAATTTTATCATTAAGCTTCTTCCATCTAAAAAAGGAAAAGAAGATCAAAAAAAGCATCAAAATGGTTAAAATCCAGCTATTGTTGAACAAGATGAATGCAACATCAGTTCCCCACGACCAGCCAGGAGGAGCGAGCCAGCCTAAACCGCCTTTTTGGAGCTGTACCATGGTTATAGGAAGGTGTGGAAGAAAGAGTAAGCACGACGAAAACGCTGAAATCAACACATACTTTGTTGATTGTCTGTTCGCAAAAAAAAGACTTATCAATCCGAGTACGGCGGCAACAAGAAATGCAAAATAATGTGAATACATAGCTCCGGAGAACCCTGCGGTCAGAAGCAGAACTCTCCTTAATGAAAAATCATTCCGCTTTAATTGCTCCAATATCATGAGCCATGAAAGCAATAAAAAAAATACACCACTGTTATACGGGCGGCTGAAGGTGGTGTGAATTACCATAAACGTAAAAACCGCATAAACAGCATTTACAATCCAGCCGGTCTGCCTGGTATAATACCTGTTCGAAACAAGCTGTATCAATGCAGAATTTGCAACGTAAAAAAGCAAGCTCAAAGACCTAATTGCCCATTCAGATTGGCCGAATAAAAATGACCAAAGCTTCATAAAAATCTGATAAAGTCCGGGATGCATATCCCCTTTCGCGACTCCGTTGGTCCAGAATTCTCCCCATGTATCAAATCTCAATCGATACCACGCACTCAATTCATCGTTTGAAAGACCTTGAAAATGGATAAACGCAATGCGCAAAAACAGTCCCGCACCGAGAATTACAAAAAATATTTTGTGTTCTT
>JAJTDX010000008.1:44109-66042 GCA_021298235.1 Cryomorphaceae bacterium
CCTTGCGAGATCAGCCGTAAAGTTCCTGTCTAGTTCGTTCATAGAGCACCATCCCTGCAGCAACACCAACATTTAGAGACGAAATCGTTCCTTTCATCGGTATCCTTGCTTTGATATCAGATAAATTCAATAAATCCTGCGTAATTCCATCCTCCTCGGAACCTAAAATAATGGCCACGCTTCCCCTTAGATTAACCTCATAAAGTGGTACTGCTGATTTCTCCGTGCACGAGACCAATCGCATCCCGCATTGTTGGAGGTAAAAAAGTGAATTTTTTAAGTCTTTTGTTTTACAAACTGGAATTCGATTGAGCGCGCCAGCAGAAGTTTTCACGGCATCCGCAGTTACAAGAGCAGACCCTTTCGCGGGAATCAATATCGCATGAACACCCTGACATTCTGCTGTTCGAGCAATAGCGCCGAAATTTCTTACATCAGTAATACGATCAAGCACCAAAATAACGGGTTTTTCACCTCGTTCGATTAACCCTTCAACAAAAGGCTCTATTTCCCCGTAGCTCACGGGGGAAACAAAGGCAACAACTCCTTGATGGTTTCCTTCACATAGAGCATCTAGCTTCTGAATAGGAACGAATTGCAGTTGAAAGTCCTTACCTTTAAGTGCCTCTTTGAGTTCCAAGAACAATTCCTTGTTCATTCCTTTCAGAATCATGATGCGATTGATCTCACGGCCCGCATTGATTGCTTCAATGACGGAGCGAACACCATAGATGAGATTTTCGATATTTTTCCTGCGATAAGGCTCGTTTTTCATTAACTTAAAAAATGAAATTCTACAACAATATTGTCTCCGAGTGTCTTGGCCACCGGACAAGCTTTCCCGGCACGAATAACGCGTTCAGCGGTATGCTCATCCCAAGAATTTCCGCGCAGATCAAGCTCAACAATTAGCTTCCCTATTCTTCTAGGGGACGATTCCATGATTTTTGTAATAGTGGCAGAACCAGCACTCATTGAGATGCTATGCTCTTGACAAAAGATCCCCATTATTGTTAGCATGCACGAAGCATACGAAGCCGCCACAAGATCGGTTGGCGAAAAAAATTCTCCTCTTCCTTTATTATCCACAGGCGCGTCCGTCTGAATGACCGTGCCGGATGCAAGGTGTGTACAGGATGTGCGCAATTCTCCGAGGTATTCAATCTTTGCTGTCGCCATACCAGAACTTTTAATTACTCATTACAAAGTTACTTTTATTAAACGATGAAAACCGATTTTTGAAGATTTCGAACCAATTGTTCCTAAATTTGTCTAGCCATTAATACTAGTAGTAATGAACCAGCAGGAAGATCAGACAACCACAAACGTACAGATCAAGAAACCAAAATGGCTTCGTGTAAAATTACCCACAGGGGAAAATTACAAGAAAGTGCGTTCATTGGTCGATCAGCACAAGCTACACACGATTTGTGAAAGTGGAAGCTGTCCAAATATGGGAGAGTGTTGGGGAGAAGGCACGGCAACCTTTATGATACTTGGAAATATTTGCACCCGTTCATGTGGTTTTTGTGCTGTAAAAACAGGAAAACCAGAGGAGGTAGATCTGTTTGAACCAGGGAAAGTAGCGCACAGCGTGAAGACTATGGGAGTGAAACATGCAGTAATTACCTCTGTTGATAGGGATGACCTTCGGGATGGAGGTTCAGAGATCTGGGTTCAAACTGTTCGCGCAGTCAGACAACAATCGCCTGGAACAACACTTGAAACACTTATCCCTGATTTTGCAGGAAATTGGGACAACCTTCAGCGAATAATTGATGTTGCACCGGAAATTGTGTCACACAATTTGGAAACGGTTCGAAGACTGACCAAAAAAGTTCGAATTCAAGCTAAATATGATCGGAGTCTAGAGGTTCTCTTTAGACTTAAAAAAGGTGGAATGCGAACGAAATCCGGAGTTATGCTCGGACTTGGAGAAACCGAGGAGGAAGTGCTGGAAACCATGGAAGACTTAAGAAGTGTTAATGTTGACATACTGACATTGGGACAGTATCTGCAGCCTACTCCAAAACATTTACCGGTTTTGGAATTCATCACTCCGGAGAAATTTCATGAGTACAAAGAAATCGGTCTAAAGATGGGATTTAGATACGTTGAGAGTGGTCCTTTAGTTAGAAGTTCTTATCACGCCGAAAAGCACCTTTTTTAGACTTGTATATTTTTATCTTTTTTTTTGAAAGGTCCACTTGTTTTTAAACTTATTGACCTTTAATTTTGTTATTGAAAAAAAACCGTTAAACCGCTTTTGATAAAAAATTGTATCTTGGCGGTCGCTATAGTGCAAATTAACACAACAAGAAAACACCACATGAAACGTAAAGTTTTGATCATCGGTTCTTTAAGCCTTGTAGCTGTTGCAGCCACGCTGTTTGTAATGCCATGGAAAGATCGTTCCGTTAAAGGCTCTTATGTAAAAGAGGAATTGTCCTCTCTACAATCAAAATCTGCTGACGATGCTAGAAAATGGCTTGAAGCAAGGTATATTGATCAATCTACCGGACAACCTATCACTCCGGAAAAGTTAGAGTTGATCAGAAAGCAATTCCGCATGAGTGCGAAAAGTAAAGCCGTTGCCTGGCAGGAAGAAGGCCCTGACAATATTGGAGGCCGAACCCGTGCTATTCAGGTAGACAGACAAAATCGTTCGTTGGTGTGGGCAGGTGGAGTTTCCGGAGGTCTATTTGTCACAGAGAACAGAGGGAATCAGTGGTCGCGAGTAGATTCTTACATAGCCGCCAACGCGAGTCCTTACATTTCAAGTATGACGCAAACACCTGATGGTGTGCTTTACGTTGCGACTGGTTCAAATCAAGAAGGTTGGAATGGAAATGGTGTTTGGTATTCGCAAGATAAAGGTGCAACATGGGACAAAATCCCTGGAACAACCAGTTGTACAGAAGTAGAATCATCAAACGCAGACAACTTTGTTTGGTTAGCGACTAACTCAGGATTGAAAAAATGGCAGTTGGGTGATGCAGCGTTGACAAGTGTAACTGCTGGTGCCGGTTCTTGTACTGCACTAAAAGTTTCTAAAGACGGTCAAGTACTTGTGGCAGGATTTGGAGCGAATAAAACATTCGTTTCAAACGATGGCGGAAATAGCTGGATGGATAAATCAGGAACGGGTGCTGGTCTTGTTCCACAAGGAGCGTCACGTATCGAATATGCAATTTCTCCTACCAAACAGAGTGGACAATACTCTTTATATGCTGTTAGAACTGGTAGTAACCTTGTTGGAATGAATGTATCTCATGACAACGGAAACACATGGTATCAATTTGTTGGTGCTTCTGGCACACCAAGTAACCTTGACATCTACAGAAACCAAGGAACATACAACTCCATCGTATCTGTTTGTCCTACCGATAATGAGAAAATTCTAATTGGAGGAATTGATATTTGGCAATGGAAACAAACTGTAGACAATCCACCTTCTGGAGGTTTCGAAGTTCTTACCCAGTGGTTTTTACCTCCTTTCACACCTAAATATGCCCATGCGGACAACCATGAAATGAAGTGGGATGACCTCAACAGACTTTACATTGGTAATGACGGTGGTGTTGGTATTACCGATGATCTGGGTCAAAATTGGTTTCCTGCCAACAGAGGATATAACGTAACACAATTCTACGGCATTGCTTTCGACAAAGACGGTGCTGTAATGGGAGGAACACAAGACAATGGAACATTGTTTAACGACCATACACTTTCCACTTATCAAGAATTTAGAGAAGTTAACGGAGGCGATGGATTTGAGTGTGAGATCAGCTTCTTCAATCCACGAATCATGTTCTCATCTGTCTATTACAACTCAATCTCGAGATCTGGGGACAGAGGTCAAACCTGGAATTCCTATGTGCCTGGATTTCCTGGGACTTATGATCCCGCAGGAACAGATGGAAGCTCTTATCACCCATTCCATACAGAATTTGTCTTGGCTGAGTATTATGACCTGAACTCTGAGGATTCTGTAACGTTCGTTCCTACGAAAAATTACCCTGCCGGTACATCAATTAAAATACCAAGTATGTCGACAGGTGACAGTATGACCTATGTAACACCTGTTGCATTGTATTTCGATGACACGCTGAACTACGACCCCTCGCTTACCACTAATGACATATCTGTTGTCAATGCAACGAATGGTCAGACAATTTACCTTGGTAATTATACGTGGACGCCTTTTGCCAGTGCATCAGGAACGAACCCTCCAACTATCGGTGATTCTCTAATGGTCAATTTCCCTACCGGAGCAGATACTGTAGTTGTTGAAAGTCTGGGTACGTATGAGCATTATTATGGTCAAAATGCTGCAACTGGAGAATTGTATAGTTTGGGCAACGATACCATTGCATACAACATTGCATGGGATACTGTAGTTGTTCAAGATCCTTATCAGTCTTGGTTTCTCGTTTATGTGAATGCAAACGGTGGAGAACTATGGGGAACAAGAAATGCACTTCGTCTTGCGGCAACTAATCAGCAATGGGTGTGTGTTGTGAAGGGTATTGGAGGTTCTCTTTTCGGTTCAGTAGACATTGAATTTTCGAAGGACCTTAACAACTGCTACATAAGTTGCGGAAATGGTGTATACCGTCTAAACGGTTTAGGAAGTATTTACACATCAGACCCTGACTTCAGTTCCAAAGCCGGATATCACGGTTCAGGACTTGCAACTGCTCCATTAGCATTGGTTAAATCCCAAATTGCGACAGGAAGCTATGAAGGTCTTGCTGTCAATCCGAATAACGCAAACGACGTGGTTCTATTTGCTGGTTTTGGTGGTTCGAACAAGCGTTCAGCAAATGCTGCCGGTGCTTCGCCAACATTCACAACCTTACCTTCACTTCCATCTGGAGTAGCAACGTATGATGGAATTATTGACCGTGACGATGCTGACATTCTTGTTCTAGGAACTTCCGAGGGTGTCTACGTTACTGAAAATGGTGGAGGTACATGGGAAAATGCTTCAGCAGGGTTTGAAGGAACACCGGTATACGAAGTGCGTCAATCATGGAGAACTTGGGATGAAGGAAACAGAAGACCGGGAGAAATTTACATCGGTACGTACGGTCGTGGTATCTGGAGTTCTGCAGCATACCTGGGGATTGGTGATTTGGATGGCAACGGAAAACAAGAGTTTAAAACAAAACTTAAAACTTTCCCGAACCCAACAAATGAAAACACAACACTTACCTTCAACCTCGAGAAAAATTCTAACGTGACGGTTTACGTGTATTCAATCACGGGTACACTTGTAAAAACAATTACTGAAAAAGGATTGATGGCAGGTGCTCAAACATTGACTATTGATGGATCGAGTCTGCAAAGAGGAACATATATTGTTAAACTCATTGCAGGAAAACAAAACGATACTGTTAAGTTCATTAAATTGTAAGATTATATTTTTCAAAAAAGGGACGGAATTATCCGTCCCTTTTTTGTTTTTATATACTTATTAGTCTCCATAGAAGTGATACATTTGCACAACTTGATTTTATAGAGAATGAATACTTACGACGTACTTATTATTGGATCCGGACCTGGTGGATATGTGTCTGCCATACGCTGTGCTCAATTAGGAATGAAAACAGCAATCATTGAAAAATATAATACACTTGGAGGAACTTGTCTGAATGTCGGCTGTATCCCCTCAAAAGCTTTGTTAGATTCTTCAGAACATTACCATAATGCCGTACATACCTTTGGTGAACATGGGATTGAAGTGAATAGCGTAAAGGCTAACATCACACAAATGATCGCTCGTAAGAATGAGGTTGTCTCGCAAACATGTGCGGGCGTAAAATTCCTAATGGATAAGAACAAAATTGATGTCCATCATGGCACCGGTTCTTTCATCGATAAAAACACAGTGAACGTCAAAACGGATAATGGTGAGGAAATTCAACTTTCAGGTAAGAATATAATTATCGCAACAGGTTCCAAACCAAATTATTTTCCAGGAATGGAACCGGATAAAAAACGGATTATCACTTCGACTGAAGCCTTAAATCTGCCCGAAATACCCAAGAAAATGCTAGTCATTGGCGGAGGTGTTATCGGTTTGGAATTAGGATCAGTATTTGGTCGTTTAGGATGTGAAATCCAAGTGGTGGAATTTGCAAATACCATTCTTCCGACCATGGATGGAGCTTTAGGTAAAGAATTAACCAGAGTTTTGAAAAAAGAAGGATTTAAATTTCACCTAGAGCACCGTGTTCAAAGTGTAGAAAACAAAGGGAAATCTGTTCTTTTGAAAGCATTAAATAAAAAAGGTGAAGAGGTGACTCTTGAGGCTGACTATTGTCTTGTTGCTGTGGGAAGAAAGTCATTCACCTCCGGTCTAAATCTTGAAGCAGCGGGAATAACAGTCAACCATCGAGGACAAGTTGAAGTAAACGATCACCTCCAGACCTCAGTTCCACACATTTATGCGATAGGTGATGTCGTAAGAGGTGCCATGCTTGCTCATAAAGCTGAAGAAGAGGGTGTCTATGTAGCAGAACTGATTGCAGGACAAAAACCACACATCAATTACAATCTAATCCCTGGAGTCGTTTACACTTGGCCAGAAGTTGCCGCGGTTGGAAAAACGGAAGAGGAACTAAAAGCAGAGGGAATCGCATACAAATCTGGAAGCTTCCCTATAAAAGCCCTCGGTCGTGCGAGAGCAAGTATGGATACCGCAGGATTGATAAAAATTCTAGCCGATGCCACTACAGATGAAGTTTTGGGTGTTCACATGATTGGACCAAGGGTAGCTGACTTAATTATGGAAGCAGTAGTGGCGATGGAGTACCGCGCGTCTGCCGAAGACATTGCCCGCATTTGCCACCCACACCCGACCTATTCAGAGGCAGTGAAGGAGGCAGCACTGGATGCAACGGAACGAAGACCACTCCACGTTTAAACTATTTGAAGCGGCTTCGGTCGCTTTTTTTATTTCTGAAGGTGTTTTTGAAACCAGTAGCCTGAATTTTTTATGTGGCGACTCCGATCGTTGTAGTCGATATATATCAACCCAAATCGCGGTCGGTATCCCTCACTCCATTCAAAATTATCTGTAAGACTCCAGACGATATATCCATTCACCGGTGATCCTTCATTTTTTGCTTTCAATACCTGTTCCAGATAACTGCGAAAAAAATCTATTCGCTGTTCGTCATTAATGAAACCATTCTCCATTTTATCGGAAACGCACGTACCATTTTCAGTAATATAAATGGATTTTACACCTGGATAAGCAGCGAACTGTTTAATTACCTTATAAATTCCCTCCGGATAGATTTCAAAGCCCATCTCATTTACAGGAACGCTGCGTTTAGTTGCTTTCACCTCTCTCGCCCATAGCAACGGGACAAATAGACTTCTCTTAGCCATGACTCTAAAATAATTTTGTAGACCGATGAAATCAAAATTAAATTTGAGCAGTTCGTCATCTCCAGGAAGAATATACTTTTTTATGCCTTTTAACAGCGGTAGATCCTTCACCGGATATCCCAGACCAAGAGAAGGTTCAATAAACATTCTGTTTAACATTACTTCGAGACGCTTTGCCGCATTTTTGTGTTTTAACTTTCCTCCATAGGCATCTACAAAAGAGCAACTGAAGGTGCTTCCAATCTTTGCATCTGTAATTTGAGAGCGTAACGTCCGGCCGGCCTCTGCCATACTCAAACATGCATAATGCGTTGCTTTCAAAAAGGATTTCAGATTTCTTTTACCGGGCGCATGGTAACCAGCGAGATAGCCAAGACCTACGAATGCAGCTGGTTCATTAAAAATCATCCAATGCTTAACCTTTGTGCCGTATTCTTTAGCACATACCAATGTGTATTCCCTAAACCAGTCAACAATTGCCCGATTGGTCCAGCCCCCCTTTTTACTCAGCTCCAAAGGAAGATCCCAATGATATAGTGTAACCCAAGGCTCTAAACCCTGCTTTAAACATTCATCAATGACCTTGTGATAAAACTCTATTCCCTTTTCATTGACCTTACCAAAACCGTCAGGAAAAATTCTGGACCAAGACAGAGAAAATCGGAAGACATCAAAATTCATCGATTTAGCCAGTAGAATGTCTTCCTTGTAACGGTGATAGAAATCTACCGCAAGATCTCCATTTTCATTATCGGCTATCTTTCCTCGCTTGTGCGAAAACTCATCCCAGATGGAAAGTCCTTTTCCATCCTCGTTATATGCACCTTCGATCTGATAAGCTGCAGATGCAACACCCCATTTGAATTCGTTACCGAAACCATTAAAAAGAAGTGAATCGTTAATTGCCTCACGTTGCGAAAAAGTCACAAAGGAATTGAAAAAAAGAAAGCAAAGAAGTATTCTGGAGAGAATCAAATCAGATCCATTAATTTCTGACAAGAACCATCTCATCGACCAAATGTCTGGCTCCTGAATATTTGTCCATTACCCACAAAACATAGCGAATGTCGACCACCACATTTCTGCAGCGGTTAGGGTCAAACATATAATCAGACATCGTACTCTCCCATGTTCGGTCAAAATTGAGTCCCATTAAATTCCCATTCGCATCAATCACCGGAGAACCTGAATTCCCACCTGTTGTGTGATTTGATCCCGTAAAACAAACCCATAGTTCTCCATTCTGAGCATAATCGCCATAGTCTTTCTTTTGATGCATTTCGAGCATTTTAGGAAGAAGCTCAAAGTCAGGATTACCTGAATTGTATTTGGCGATAATCCCATCCAGCGTTGTGTGCTCTGTGTACATCATTCCATCCGCAGGCTTTGAACCTTCAAGTTGACCATAAGTGATCCGCAATGTACTATTGGCATCCGCCCAATGCTTATTATTTGGATACATCTCATATTTACCAGCAACATATTCTTTGAGCAGAGAGGTAAGCTTTGAATCGAATTCAGAATACGAAGAACCGACTACAGAACTAAACCTTGTAAACTTTTCGATAAAGAATTTAAATCCTGGATCTTGTCGTAACTTTTTAACCGAAGAAACTTTAAACTTTGATAGAAAATTCTGGTAACGTTCCTTATTTGTTAAAATCGATTTCGAATAAATTAAGTTGCACACCTCAGCCACATTTGTTTTACTCAAGGCTTCAGGATTGATTTGTCGCAAATATTCTTCAGTAAGTAGTTCAAATATCTTTCTATCCACTCCTGAATCATAATTCTTGAAGAAGCCTTCTGAACCTTTGATTAATTTATCAATAGTCTTTTTTAGCTCTCCCTTTTCCTCTAATCCTGCTGCATTCTGTGAGAGATCATTTAGTGCCCGAGCCAGCTTGAAATACTCAGGGCCGACAAACAGGTATTCAACGCCCATGGCATACTCAAATTCCCATTTGCTCTCCACCTCAACAAGTGCATTCATTTTTGAAATGACATCTCCGTACTTTTTATCCCATTCAGGATTTGTTTTAGCCATGGTATTGTATGCTTGTTCACGTTCTAATTTAATGGCAATCGCATCCAGTCTTTTCAACCCATCAACCTGACCAATCCATTTTTTATAGGCATTTGCAATGCTCGCCTGTTTAGCCGCGTATTTAATCCGAACCTCGTCAGAAGCACGCATAGCTGCATCAATTACACTCAAGGATTTCTCTCTCATTCGGATGCGTGCCGGACGCTCTTTTTCCATAATAAATTTAAGGTATCCAGATACAACATGTTGTTCCGTCTCTCCAGGGAAACCATACACCATTGTAAAATCTCCAGGTTTTCGGTCTTTAAAGGAAATAGGAAGAAAATGTACTGGTTTGTAGGGAACATTTTTGTCTGAATACGCAGCTGGCTTGTTGTCAGGTCCAGCATAAATTCTGAATACTGAAAAGTCGCCTGTATGTCTTGGCCATACCCAGTTATCCGTATCTCCGCCAAACTTACCAATTGAATTCGGTGGAGTCCCAACGAGGCGCACATCCTTGAACACTTCCTTCACTATAAGATAATAGTCATTGCCATAGTTAAAAGGCTTCACTTCCGCTTCATAATGAGTACCACTCACGGCATCTTTGACGAGCTGTTCACTGTTCTTTTTGATGAGTGCCTCTATCTTCATAGGGTCACTTTCTTTATTCACACCGAACAGAACCGTAGCCGTCACATCTTCTATGCGAACCATTCTGGATGCAGTTAAACCGGCATTCGGAAGCTCCTCCTTCAGTTCTTTTGCCCAAAAACCATACTTCAAATAATCTTTTTCAAGTGATGAATGTGATTGTATCTGGGAATAGCCACAATGATGATTTGTCAACAAAAGTCCTTTAGAGGAAACAAGCTCAGCAGTGCATCCTCCACCAAAATGCATTATTGCATCTTTCAGACTGCTGTTATTCACATCATATATATCACGTGCATTCAATTTCATCCCCTTGGCCTTCATATCTGATTCAAAAGCAGAAATGAGAGAAGGAATGAGCATACCCTCATCAGAATGAACGGGCAATGCGCGCGACAAGAGAAGCAAAAGGAATAAAACGGATTTTTTCATATGTGTATACTTTTTAATTGGCGCACCTCAAGCACGCACAAATTAATTGATATCAAAAATAACATAAATAAATCATCGCTTCTTTGAAGTGAACGACGGGAAATTCAAAAATATAAACCACATTTGCGTCATGGAATTATTGAATTTCATTTTCAGAATGGGTGTGCTCTTTGCCATTTATGGATTTATATGGGCACTGATAGAGCTTGGGTTGGCATTCCTGAGGTCCGGCAGACCTAAAACCACCGTAGATGAATACCTCGTTAAAGGTGTAAAATACCTAATTCTCACCGATGTTACTTTCTTGTTTTGTCTTGATCTCGAAAACGGAAAAATTACTCTTTACAGACTCGTAATGGCCTCTTTTGTTTTACTGACTTATTTTCTGGGGAAATTACAAAAACAACAACAGCGTCAAGTTTTGTTTAATGCGTTCGCTGGAAACTCCGGATCTTCGGTGTTTAACATGAGGATAGAATCTTTTTTAATACTCTTCAATATTTTGATTTTCGTTGGATTTACCTTCTATCCCGAATATGCCAGTAATCCTATGTCACTTTGGTTTCGAACAAGTATTCACGACATTGAGAATACGGCCATAATAGGATTTATTTTCAAGTTCATTGGATTCTTCTTTTTGATTGGAATGATTGTTAAGATGCTCAATGGCATTATGTTTCTTGTCTCAGGTAGACCATTCGTTCAAGCCTCTTCTCACTTCGGAGCAAAAAACATGAAGAATGAAGATAAATTCGACGATTACGAGGAAGTTGAATAGGTCTCCAATTCTTGAATTATCTTTTCAATTTGCATGAGTACGGGCATATGTTCATCGTTTTGTACGACATATGAAGCCATAGGAATCTTTTGTTCATCTACCCACTGACTCGTGATTCTGCGCAGCACGTCCTCCCTGGAAACACGATCACGTTTCATTGCTCTTTGGATACGAAGCTCAAGTGGAGCCGTAACGAGGATCGTTTTATCGAAATTTTTATAGGCACCCGTTTCGAATAAGATCGCCGCCTCATTGAACACCAGATTTGAATGCTGTGTTTGCGACCAACTCTGAAACGCAGCACGCACTCTCGGATGAATAATGGCTGACATTTGAGCAAGCAAGGCATTGTTTCGGAATACTTTTCGGGCAATCTCAGCGCGATCCAACAATCCCGAGGAATAAATGTGTTCACCGAATAGAAGTTTGAGCTCCTCTACAACCCGTTCATCAGTTTCTGAAATAAGTCTGGCTTCCTGATCAGAAAAGAATACAGGATACCCCAACTCTTGAATTATTCGAACTACTGTAGACTTTCCGGATGCGATCCCACCGGTTACACCTATTGTTTTCAAAAATCAGATCTCTTTGATCTCAACCATTTTGAACGGAAGCTTGATGATTGCCTGATAATCCTCACCGGCTTCTGCCATGTCTTCATCATCTTCTTCGTAATACCAGTTCACATTAACTGAAGAACCTCCTGTGTTTAATCGTTCCAGCTTCTTAAAAAGATCAAGAAGACACTTTGAAGAAGAAGTATTAAAATACTCCAATTTTACGTCGATAGTCGTCTCGGCTTTCGCTTGAGAGGCATATGCATCCACCCAATCGTAGAGCGGTTTGTAAAATTCAATGGAGTTCTCAGGAATTGAACGTCCTTTCAATAGTAGTGTTCCATTTTGAAGATCGAAAGTTACTTCTGGAGTCTTCGCGGATGAGGCAAGGTGTAAATTTTCCATTGTCTAACTGTTAGTCTATTTTTACATTCAAACAAAAAAAACTTGTTTGTTCATTAACGTTTAAAAATTCAAAATCCAATTTATTTCCGGACTTTCTCGCAATGTCGATCATTCCCAAGCCGGCAGTTCCCTTAGGTGAGACACTCGCTTCACTGAGGCTGTCTTGATAATATTGTTTTAAATCATCCTTGTCCATGGAATTTATCGCCTCCAATCGTTTCTTAAGATCAGAGACCTTCACGGAATCAATGTAATTTCCAGTTTTAATCAAGAAATGCTCGTATTCTTTAACAATCAGAATAATAGCTGATTTTCGTTCCAGGCTTTGTCTTGACTCAACTGAATCCGAGCCTTGTAAATCAATGTGATGATATAAATTCTGCAGACATTCTACCAATACATTAAAAACCTTCTTTTGTCGCTTTGGAGACTCTTGCAAGGTATGCATCTTGTTTTCCATGATATTTAAAACCGTTGTCAACAATTCAGAGGTCACGACACCTTTGAAAGAAAGGAGCACATTTTCTTCCTCCATAGATCGGTATAAATTATAAATACTGGACAGCTGCATTCGAATTCTATGCAAATATAAGGAATTGCAGTTCAAGTCACTATATGACAGACAAAGTTATTCGATCAGTCATGAAAAGAAATGTACCTTTGTATTATGCAGAAAGAATGGTTTGCTGAATGGTTTGATACCCCCTACTATCATATTCTTTACAAGAACAGAGATGATGCGGAAGCGGAGAAATTCATTTCCAACCTTTTAAAATATCTTTCCATTCCTAAAGGTTCAAAAGTTCTGGATCTCGCATGTGGGAAAGGAAGACATTCGCAAACTTTATTTAAGCACGGGTACGAAGTCACAGCGGTGGATCTTTCCCAAAACAGTATTCAGACTGCAAAAGAAACAGTCGGAAACAATGTCAACATTACATTTGAAGTACGGGACATGCGCGAAGCCTTTACGGAGAATACTTTTGATGCTGTTTTCAACTTATTTACCAGCTTTGGATACTTTGATTCTCTCGAAGACAATCAAAAAGTGATTGATTCAACCAAAAAAATGCTCGTAAAAAATGGTCTTCTCATCATTGATTTCATGAATGCTAAGCGCGTTGTCAATGAGCTTGTTCCGCAAGAAGTAAAAACTGTGGATGGTATTGAATTTTCCATCCGACGAAATTACGACGGAGCTCATATAACCAAGGATATTAAATTCTACACTGAGGATAGAGAATTTAAGTACTCCGAGCGTGTCCAGGCGCTTCAATTAAATGATTTTTCCACACTGCTTGAAAATAGCGGATTTGAAATATTACATACCTTTGGCGACTTTGATCTGAATCCTTACCATGCAGAAACATCGGACAGATTGATAATCGTTGCAAAAAAATAATTGATGTATTTACTCATCGTCATAGGAAGTCTTTTACTGTCTGTCGTTGCCGGAGGATTTTTTGTAACCTCACTTCACCGTGCGAACAAAAACCAGCTTATCAAAATATTGCTTGCCTTCAGTGGTGGTTTTTTGCTTTCGATAGCCTTCAATCACTTTATTCCGGAGCTGTATCATGAAGAAAAAGATGGCATTGGAATGTACATACTCCTGGGCTTTTTGATTCAACTTTTATTGGAATTCTTCTCTGGCGGAATAGAGCACGGACATGTTCATGTTCACAAAGGGCAACAAATGCCATGGGGATTGTTTATCTCTTTATCTGTTCATTCGGTTCTTGAGGGAATACCACTTGGCAATGAAATTATTTTATCATCAAATGCTCACGCGCATGAGCATGGCCATTCACTGCTTTTGGGAATACTTTTTCACCAGATGCCGGTTTCAATTGCCCTTATGACATTATTGATTCATTCGGATCTTAAGCTTCGAATGTCGTGGCTCATTCTTCTTTTGTTTGGAATCATGACTCCGCTCGGAGTTGTATTTGGGTCGTTATATCCTCAAAACAGTGCCCTATTTAATCCACAAATCATTCTGGCAATTGTGGTTGGAATGTTTCTTCACATTTCCACAACTATCATTTTTGAGACATCAGAAAATCATAGAGTCAATCTGATGAAGCTTAGTGCTGTGATTGCAGGAATTGGTTTGGCAGTTCTGATAAACTAATTCCAAATCTTTAGAAACGTTCTCCAAATAATTTTAATATCCTGATGCAGTCCGGGATTATCGATGTATTTCATATTCAAAGTAATCTTGGCAGGCATGATTTCTTCAATGTATGTGCGATGCGGATCCTCAGAATGGCCAAGAAGCTCATTCTCTTTAAAGTATTCTAAAGAAGCATAGTCCGTAATACCTGGCTTAACGTTCAAAATCTGCCGTTGCTCAAGAGAGTAAAGCGAAACGAATTCTGCAACCTCAGGTCTTGGACCAACGATGCTCATTTTGCCAGAGAGCACATTGATAAATTGAGGGAATTCGTCAAGTTTATATTTCCTCAAAACGACTCCTGAACGAGTAATTCGCGGATCACGCATACCCACAGTCAGCCTTCCAGATTTTTCAGCATTCGGCCGCATTGTTCGAAATTTGAGCATTCGAAAAGGAACACCATTCTTACCAATTCGTTCTTGAGCGTAGAAAACACCGCCTTTGGATTCAACTAAAATCCAAAATGCAATCAGAATACCGAAAGGAAGAAACAAAATCAGAACAATGGAACTGAAAACTATGTCGAAAAGACGCTTCATTCCAATATCTTTTTCACTGCATTTTTTACTGCGGAAACCACCGTTTTCACTTGCTCATTCGTTAGATTGAAATACACCGGTAAAGAAATTTCTCCGCTATACTTATTCCAAGTCTCAGGAAAATCATCTATTCTGTATCCCCTTTTCTTGTAGGCAGTCAAAATAGGCAAGGGAATAAAATGGACGTTTACAGAAACTTCTTGTTCAAAGATCTCTTGAATAATTGCATCCCGTTGTTGCTCTGATACTTCAGCGATTCTCAATTGATATAGGTGAAAGCAACTTTGTTTATTCGAAGTTGTATGCAACGGTATGATGGCCCAGTCCTCATTGTGGAATGCTTCATCGTACATCTTAAAAATTTCCTTGCGACGGTTAAGATTTTCTTCATAACGATCCAACTCAATTAACCCTATAGCCGCCTGAAGGTCTGTCATATTGCATTTGAATCCTGGTTCCTCCACGTCATAACGCCAATTGCCTTTTTGTGTTTTGGCCAAAGCATCCTTGTTTTGGCCGTGAAGTATCATCGTACAAAACTCTTTGTAAATAGCCTCATGATCGAAAACATCGGGCAAGTTGAATGAAAGTGCTCCTCCTTCAGCTGTAGTTAAATTTTTTACTGCGTGAAAAGAAAATGCGGTTACATCCGTCAAGACTCCTGATCGCATGTGATTCATTTGTGCTCCAAAACTGTGGGCGGCATCTGAGATCACCAATATTCGTCCGAGCATTGCCTGTTTGTCATTTGAAGGGATAAACTGATCCTTAAAAACATCTTCTCGAACTAAGTCATTTAGCGTATCATAATCACAAGGGAAACCCGCTAAGTCAACTGCAATAATGGCTTTTGTTCTTGGAGTTATTGCTTGTCGAACGGCATCCACGGAAATGTTAAAGTCTTCTGAATTGATATCAACCATTACCGGAGTAGCACCAGAATGCACAATCACATTCGCGCTGGCACAATAGGTGTAGGCAGGCAAGATGATCTCATCTCCAGGGCCAATGCCCCACCAATTTAAAAAAACCTGCATTCCCATTGTCCAAGAGTTGACAGCGACCGTTGTTTTACTCCCACAATAGGCCGTAATTTTGCGTTCAAACTCTTTCGTTCGAGGACCAGTAGTAATCCACCCACTCATCAAAGCAGCAGTTACCTCATCCACAACTTTCTGGTCAATTCTTGGAGGCGAAAATGGGATCATAAAATGTGTTATAACGTCCGAATTTACAATTTATCGGGACAATCTTTTTTGTTTGACGGAAGGTTTTTTTCGAAGAAGCAAGAAATCAACTAAACCATTTATATAACCCAGGCCATAACTAAGGTGTAATATCGGAAAAACAGCAACCAGATCCTGTGTTTTTAAACCCTCTTTTGAATTCTTGAAGCTTACAAACAGACACAATGTCAAATAGGCAAACAAAGGCAGTGCAGCTAACCACATTGGCAGAATCAGCATGGCGGGAAACAAAACCGTTAAATAGGTCACAAACAGAGAGGGAATAACTTGCCTCAGAGTAGTAAGAGTTTTGTGCTTCTGATTGACATATACTTTCCAGTAACCATATTGAAAAAACTGTCTCCAAAGTCCTTTAAATGTACCTCTAACGTAGTATTTCAAAGAAATCTCATGACAATAATAGATTTTACCACCCGCCTTCGAAACACGAAAATTGAAATCGTCGTCTTGATTTCTGACCAGCTCCTCATCAAAAAATCCAATTTTTTCAAAAACGAAATAAGGATACATCGGACTAGTAACCGTATCAGTAAAACCCGAACGATCCAAGGTTCTGAAGTTTCCGATTCCCATACCAAAGGAGGTAGACATAGCTGTAGCAATTACCTTACTTTTGTATGATGTGAATTCATTGATGATCTGTCCACCCACACACCAAACGGAGGGATCTTGTTCAAGAATCTCCATGGCACGTGATAGATAGTTTTTGCTAATTATGTGCCTTGCCCCTATGATTTGTACGAAATCAGCGGTACCGCCTGCATAAATTCCAAGATTAAAAGCGTATGGTGTAAGTTGCTTGGGATTATCAATCAACTCGAGTGTTTCGAATTCCTTTTGTAAATCTAGTATTACTTTTCTCGTACCGTCATCGCTCATTCCATCAACCAAAAAAACCTTCATAGCCACATTTTCAGGCAGCTCAGCATCGTAAATGGCACGAATACACTCTTCGAGATAAGCAACCTCGTTTCTGCAGGGAATAACAACTGATAATTGACGCATATAAAAATTAAATCGAACTATTTTTTTTCTGAGCTACAGCTGTTTGGTTGAACATCAAGAGAAGTAACGTTACCGGTATTATCCCTGCCTGTGTCTCAAGAAAAGACTCGAAAAGCATCGTGGAAGCGAGCAGTATTGAAATCATAAGAAAATTAACATCAAACATGCGGATGGCTTTTCTCATTGAGGTCAAAAAGAGCATTAGAAGAGGTATCAAACCAAAAACTCCAAGTTGCACTGCTGTGTTGAGAAACTGATTGTGTGAATTCAAACTTTTGCCTGCCACACCGGTGTTCCCGAGTTCCGAATTTTTTTTATCCAAAGCATCTGAAACATCTCCCGTTCCAACTCCAAAAAAAGGCGACTCCAGCACTAATTTCCAGGATGTAGCCCACATAATCACACGCGCATTGCTGCTTTCAGTAGATATATTATTTGTGGTTTTTACGTTTGTTGATGCCGAGATCATTTTCTCAAAACGCACCCGCAGTGTTGAGATTGAAAAAACAGTGACCAAAAAAATCATCAGTATCGCTGTTCCGGCAGCTACCCCAGCTTTCCATGACACCCTTCTGGAAAGTTCAAACAAGGCTAAAAGCATGAGAAAAAGAACCAGAAGCAGGATGCCTGCTTTTGAGAAAGTCAGCACCGTCGAACAAGTAAGTAAGAAGAAGATACTCAATGATAAGACGGCTGGTCGCTTAAAAAAAATTCTCATCGCGATAAATGAACCTGCTGCGAGATATGTAGCGAAATAACTTCGGTGCATCGAATAAGAAAAATAAGACTCCGTAAAATACGCCCAATGGTTGTCCTCGCGATTTATAAGCGATTTATATGTCGCATAGCTGAATGCCACAAGGCATGCCAAAGTGAGTCCCACAAGAAAAGAGCGCAGCAACTCTTTTCGATTAATAGTGATGTTCGTAAAGTGCATGACCAATGGCAAAAGCAAAAACGAAAGCTTCATTGTAAGGTCTTTGGATGCATAGCTCCAGTTTTCTGTATAAATGAGACCTACGATATGGGTTGCATAAAAAACTACAAACCAAAACCCCGAAGAATTTATTGAAAAAAGAGAAGAAATCTTTACTTTTTCTCGTCGCTGCCAGAAAAGAGTTAGCACCAGAAGTCCTATAAGCAAAGGCATCAACTTATTGTAGATTGGAAAGACCACAACAAGGGCCAACAGGAGGATATCTGCAGGAGTTCTGGAATGGACGCTATTTTTAATTCTTGTCAAGACCATTTTATCCAGGGCATGTTCATTAAACGAGCGCTGATCAACCACGTTCCGACAAAAAGAACAAACATAGAAATCAGTTGCGCATATGCCGCCCCCATTGCTCCGTAGGCCGGAATTAGCGAAAAACTCAGTGTAACATTCAAAAGAGCGGCGAGCACCGTGTTTAGTGCAATCAATCCTGTCTTTTCAAGGTAGAAAATATAAACGCTGACCATTTTATACATTCCATTGAACGCGAAGCCCAAGGCAACCCATAGCACCATCTCTCTTCCTTGTTGAAAATCTTTTCCAAAAAGCATGTATATCCATGGTAAAACCAGCCAAAGAAGCACTACCGCCACTAAAATGGCAACAATGTAAACATAGGTTAATTTTACCATCTTCACTTTGTCTGCCTGATCTCCATTCTTCAATTTTTGAAAAACCCACGGAACCCATGCCTGATTAAAGGAATTTTGCAACAGCCCGATTAACTGTCCAACCATAAACCCAACGGAATATATGCCATTCGCCGAAAGTCCGTGGTAATGAGTCAGAATCAATTTATCCGCATACATAATTGCAACCGCACTGAGAGAATGTGGAATCAATGGTGCTCCGTAACGCAAGACATGTGAAAGATACTCTTGTCGAAAAAGTCCCCATAGAATTTGCTTTCGAACAAGAATGAACACAGCAACGAATGTTGCAATCAGATAGGACCAAAACAAGGCGTAAATTGATCCACTGAAATTCAAACGAAAAACGATGACAAGAATAAAAACAAGTGCTATCTCCAACATTGTTCTTCCAATGCGAAAGATGCCATAATTCCATGATTTGTCCTCCATTCTCCATACTGCCAACAAGACCTCAATTACCGTATTGAAAAGTCCGTAGAGCAAGGCAAAAACTAAAAACTGTGTAGGAACCCCTGTCCAATGAGACACCTTCCCGCTAAATCCGATAAGGATAAGAGAAAAAAAGAGAGTTAACAGAATATTGAAATAAAATCCGGTAGAAACATAGGATTTAAAATCCACCTCCTCTTTGAGAAATTGAACTTGAACTGACGACATTAGATTAATCCCAATCAATGGAATCATCACATTCGCCAACGCATTGAAATTCGATAAGATACCGTAATCTTCAGTAGTTAAATAGGTCGTCAGAACAGGTAAAAGCAGAAAAGGTATTCCCGCATTCACGATGTTCGAAAAGGTGTAGATTCCCATCGATCGAAGAAAGCCCTTGCTAATTTTCATCAAACACCTCCTTTAGGAACAACACTATATTTTCTTTGTATCCAGGCTTGTAACAGGAGCTATTGCTCTGGATAACATCTTCTCTTGAGACACTTAGCACTAGTTCCAAAGTTTCACAAAACTCTTCAGGAGTGCTCACAATCTTAGTATAAGGATTTGTCCCCAAAATCGATGAAAGCTGTTCCTCTGACTGCCCTTCAATGTTGATCAAAATGTTTGGCACACCCAAAGATAAGGATTCAATAGCCGTTGTAGAGTATACGGTACAATGGACAGCGCAATGTCGAATAGTTGAGTAAAAGTCTTGTTCGGAAAATTCAAGCGTCTCACATGCTGGCAAATCGATGCAATAGGAAACTTTTTTTGTACGTCTGGGTTGAACCAATATATCGAACTTGTCTTCTGCAAAAGGACGCAAGCGAAGAATAAATTCCAGGAGCTTCAGCCCCATTTTACCATCTTGTAGAGTAAATAAAATAGTTGGCTTAGCTTCATGGTGGGAAATGCATTTAATTCGTTGAACACCTCAAGCTCACGCACTCCATTTGTTAGGATCGTGTCGGGAAATTGAATCGCATTTAAAGGCTTCTCATAACAATAACCGTGATGGTTCGAACTAATTATGCCATGCTGAACCTCCACAACTTGAATTCCTTTTTCCTTCAATGCCCTGATATATCCAAAATGTGTGTATCCCACAGAGAGCATTACTAGCTTTGGATTAGGAACTATTTTGAGCAGCATCGACATGATTTTGTACTGCGCCAAGTATTTTCTGATTAACAACTTATGATCTACTCCCCCATCCACATTCGAAAGAATTTCTTTCATCAAAGAAGGATTGGTGATGTCTAACTTTCTCAGAAATAGTTTTGCATAGACTTCTTCGAAGAGCAACAAAAGAGATCGGGAAACGACATGCTTTGAAGCTAATTTTTTGAGCGGATAATAGTACACCAATCTCGTTTCGATGAGCAACATTCGTTTGCCACTATGATTGCCAATGTAATCGAATAACTTGTCCGTATATTTTCCATCAATTAACCGGCGCTCCAAAGTGTTGCTGAAAGCCCAGATATCATACGTTCCAAATACATTTCTCAGCCCATAAAATAGAGAGCCTAGCTGAGTAAGATATAGTTGAAGATTTCGAGCCTGATTTGTTTCCTTACCAGTTATGATTTTATGGAATAATCTTCCCTTCAGCCATGGGTATACCTGAAAATCCTTTCCGAACTTTCGAACAGTCAAATCCTCAACGGCGAGGCGAGTTTCCAAATCAATGATGCGCTCTCGTGTGGTCATAAATAGGAGGAATCAGCGCAGAGAGAAGGATTAAAAAAAGAAGGTCCATGTAGGAAAATCCCCAGAACACACCATAATTGGCAAATGAATAAAGTAGGATCGCTAAAAGTGAAATCAAATTTCTTTTTCGAAATAATAAGACGAAAAACGCCAAATAAAGCATAGTCAGTATAATGCCATTCGTTGCGAGCAATTGAATAAATGAATTGTGTGCATGAACTAGCTTGTATTTTTTCAACACCGGGTGCCAAGACAGTAACATGAGCTTATCGCTCCCATTACCAAACCACAAATGGTTCTCAATGAAATTTATATAATTCAGCCAGATTTGTTTTCGGCCAGAGGTTTGCATGCCATTGTTAACCATTAACTTATCTCCCCAACCCATTTTTGATGGATCCGTCTCACCTTTGGACATGGGCAACGCATGCGATTCTGCACAATTCTTTGGATGATCCTCTTCTTTTAGCTCAAGACCACTCGTCTTTTCTGCTTGCATTTCGTTTCTGGATAATTGCATTTTCAGAGGACCAAAAAAGATCAGTGTTAATCCAATCCAAAGAATGGCAGATTGAAAGGATGGCAAGTTCAAAGCCGCAGTTCTATGTTTGATAAGAAGAAATACCCCCTGAAGCACAAAGTATAGGATCAATACAATAATCACAGACCTACTGAACGAAAGTAAAATGCCTATTACCAATACGACGCGTAGGAACCATTCCAGAGTTTTTCTTCGAAAGGGAACTAAATCGATCAACAAAAGCGCAAGAAATGCTTTGTACGCAAGCATGGAAGAGTTAGATGAAAGCCCATAAACACGACTATTGTACAACAAAGAGTAATCCGTAATGCGAATAGATCCTAATTCAGAAAAAAACGTTTTTACGCCCATAGAATATTGAAGAATTCCGA
>JAJTDX010000170.1:0-1800 GCA_021298235.1 Cryomorphaceae bacterium
GTTGTCGGAATCACTAAGTTCTGTATCTATCCAGACGAATGGTTCGGGTCCAAAACACGCGTCGGAGGCACCAAACAGGTGAACATCGAAAAGGTAAGTAAACTTCAGCCAGACCTGATAATTGGAAACAAGGAGGAGAATACCAAAGAGGACATTGAAGCATTGGAGGAGATTGCACCGGTGTGGATGAGTGATATCTATAACATCGAGGATGCGTTGGAAATGATCTGTTCTATTGGCGAGATTGTTGACTGTAAAGAGAAAGCAGTTGAACTTGCGAAAACGATCCAAACAAGGTTTGATCAATTGGCCAATCCTATGGCAGGCCGGACGGTAGTCTATCTCATTTGGAAGGATCCTTACCTTTCGGTTGGTACAAATACATTTATCCACTCTGTGATCGCACGTATCGGTTTTCAAAATTCGATTCGGGAGGTGCGCTATCCAGAATGGAAAAGTGAACTTACTGAGTTGCCAGAATTTTTATTCTTGAGCACTGAACCATTCCCGTTCAAGGAAGATGATGTTGAGTCGTTGAAGGATCAATTCAATGGTGTTAAGGTGATGCTTGTGGATGGAGAAATGTTCTCCTGGTACGGTTCGAGGATGCGATTGGCTCCGCGGTATTTCAGAGATTTGTTTAATGAGATCACTCTGCCTGAGTGATCAGCGCTATCTTCATTAGTTCATTCATCGGGTAGTATCCTTCTCTGAACTTAAGTTCTCCTTTCAAATAAGCCTTTCGGTTATTGATCTTAACAAATCGAACATTGATCTCTTTTGTGTGATCAGCCAGTAATTTTGCTGCTCTGAACTCTGGAATAATAGTGATGAACGACATCATCATACCACCACCATGAATGTTCATGATCGGACTGAGCCCACCGTTCAAGAGCATCATTTCTTTTTTCTTGGCGGATGCAAAAGTAGGGCTTGGGTTTATACCGACATAAAACGAAGTAGGGGAGATTTTTTTGTAATAAAGTATCTCATTCTGAATATGAATCTGCCCTTTTTTTTGGGAATAATCAAAAAAATGGCTCAGCTCTTCATTGTTCACAATACTTTCTATGTCAACATTGTCTTTGCAATCGATCAGTAATTCTATCTGAGGCACTACAAAATAGCCGGATGAATGATTAACAATGTTCGCTCCCATGTAATTCATCGATACAGAAGATATTTCCGGAATTGTGATCCCAAATTGTTTCAGCCAGTGGTTAAGCGTGTCACTCAATGCAGCTGGCACTATTGCGCTTGAGAAATGGAGTCCTTTTGGTTGAAGGATTTTTTTTAGTTCCATTGCTTTATTTTCCTGACCTTCATTGAAGTCAATATTTCCTCCAAGTAACAGGCTGTTGTCCTGTAATTCGAACAATACATTTGTTTGACCGAACACTGATGTCTTCCCAAAGAACGATCCTTTATTGTATGTTTCAATGAACTTTCCTGTGTCATGGTTGGCGAAGAATTTTTCCATTTTATGGTCGTTCTCAGTAGATACAATGCGATCTGCTATCAACTGCAAATCAGACCTTTTCACCTTGTTTTGAGGGGGGATTGTCAGGATCACACCTACATTGTCCTTTACAGAAAAGACGTATTTTGATTCCTTTAGGTTCTGAGCGAAGAGAGGTTCACTGTTCACATTCAAGAGTAAGCCTTCAACGGTGGTTATTCCCACCGGGATCTGAAAAAAAACAATGTCAGACAAATAATCGACTCCGTAATTCTTGATTTTTGAATCAGTTTTCAAGTCTCTTCTCAGTGATTCTTGGATCAGTTTCAAGACATCTCCGT
>JAJTDX010000170.1:1825-5497 GCA_021298235.1 Cryomorphaceae bacterium
AAATACGGAAAAAAGTGTTTTTTCAGCGATCTCTCGTCCGTCAAGACGCATGGCAAATGTGACATCTCGTGGAACGTGATGAAGGTTTTTGTTGGTATTTGATTCAAGAACTGCTTGTGACGTAAGGACGATTGCCCAGCTGAATACTATCAGAAAGATGACTCCAATAAATCGTAGTATGGCCTTGCGTATTTGCACAAAACAAAAGTAAGCTATTTGTTTAATACCTACCTTTGGATCATGAAATATTTAGTACGTTTCATTCTGAGGATATCTGGATGGAAGATCGATCAGCATGCACCCGAAGGTGTGAAAAAATGTGTGTGCGTGGTCGGGCCGCATACCTCGAACTGGGACTTTATAATTGGTCGGATGGCTTTCATTATGTACGGGCTTAAACCAAAGATACTTATAAAAAAGGAACTGTTTTTCCCACCCTTGGGATGGATTCTGATGGCTTTGGGGGGAATCCCTGTCGATCGAAAGAAGAACAATAACATTACTGACCTTGCTTCCAAGATCTTTGAGGAAAATGAAGAGATGTATATGGTATTTACACCTGAGGGTACGCGCAGCTACAATCCAAATTGGAAAAAAGGATTTTATTATATTGCTCAGAAGGCACAAGTACCCATCTATATTTGTTATGTTGATTACTCAACGAAAACCGGTGGATTTCACAGTTTATTAACACCAACAGGAGATGTTGACAAGGATATCACTTATATAAAATCAGTTTTAAGTCAGTTCAAAGGAAAATATCCTGATAAAGGGATTTATTAATGGTCCTTCTTTAAGGAACCCGTTTTTTTATCGAAACCATAGGGACAATGTTTACAACCACTTTTACAACAGTATCCCCTTTTCAAGTGGTACTTTTCAGTAAAAATAATATAGCCTTCGGGACTAAGGTAATAATCTTCCTCCTCAAGATTCGGCTTTTTAGAAAAACCTGACATATCCTTATCCATATCGCAAAGTTACAGTTTTCAATAATGAAGAAGTATGTTTGATCCAAATCGATCCGTCCTACAACACATTGATCTACCAATCCTTAACAAGCACTTGGTACAATTGTTCATTAAACGCGATGATCTGATAGATCCTTTCGTTTCAGGTAATAAATGGAGAAAGCTGAAATACAACCTTGAAATGGCACAGCGCTCCGGACGAATTGGGATTCTGACATTTGGTGGCCCTTATAGCAATCACCTTGTTGCAACTGCTGCAGCCTCTCAAGAAGCCGGACTTTGTTCGGTCGGAATAGTGAGAGGAGGGGAGTTGAATGCGCAGTCCAACAAGACATTAAGATTGTGCGCTGCATTGGGAATGCATCTGATATTTGTTTCGCGCAAAAAATATGCACTACGTAATGAACGATATTATTGGGAAGAATTGCTCTTAGAACATCCCGACCATCTAATTATTCCTGAAGGCGGTGCGAATTATTATGGAATAATTGGTTGTCAGGAAATTTTGAACGAAACTCCGAATGATTTCGACTCTGTCTATGTTGCACAAGGCACAACCACTACGAGTATTGGAATTCTCTTTTCAGTTGCACAAAAGACAAGTTTGCATGTGGTCCCGGTGCTCAAAGGATATGATTCGATCGGTGAAAGTATTGCCCAAAAAGAAAGCAGGACCTTTTTCTGACCCTGCTTTCTATTTACCTTCCAAAATTATTAAAGTCTGCCACGCCCACCTCTCCAACGGAATAGTTTGCGATCGTGGATATAAGCACTTTTGTCTGCCATCATTGAATATTTGAGGAAGAATTCAAGTCCACCCATCGAGCGGGTAGCAGTGTTCAATGTCGAAATATTCAAGTCGTAGCTGACTCCCAATTTGAATCCCAAGAACTTGTATGAGAGGGAGACAGCCAAGGCATCCTTCCAACGGTAGAAAAAGCCGTAAGAAATGAATGACCGTTGAACGTAATCCGTCCGTTGAGAACTTTCGAACAATTCATGATCAAAATATGTACCCAGTAAAACATTAGCATTCGGGCCATATAGTGAAACTAGTGCTTGAGGAGAAAAACCAAACCTTCTTTCCGGATTGAACTTTGTTCCTGAAATGTAAAAATTAGCATTTCGATAGATTGTCGATTCCAGGGACGTATATCCCATATCCGGTTGCGTAATATGATTCACACTAGCCCCTACTTTGATGTGGGAATTAGCATCAAATTTGTATTCATATTGAATTCCGGCACCAATGTCGAGTGCAGATACACTGTTCTGAAAATTTCCTTCCTCGCCTGTTGCATAGGTTGCGTTAAAGGCACTGCCATCCCACTGATTATTCCATGTTTGATTTCCTGTTCCAAGTGTTTGAGAATAAAAACCCGGGGCAATTCCTAAACTCATGAAACTTTGTTTGTCCAAGCCAATGGTATAAGATATTGGCACAGAGAATAAGTTCGATGTCATTCGATTGTCTCCGGTCTGATCGTTCGTAAAGTTAAACCCAACTCCCAAATGACTTCCTGAAGTTTTGTTCTTGAACATCTTGGCATCAAACGTAAAGGTATTCGTTCGGAAACCTTCCCCATTCAATGGTAACCACTGTAAACGGAAATTGGTCAGAAAGCGAAGATCTTCATCCATTGCTCCTGCTGCTGCCGGGTTTATCTGTGCAGCATTTTCATTCCACATTGTGAGATGTTTGTCTTGTTGCGCGATAGAAGTTACTGACAATGTCAGCATGCACGCTATGATAACTATTTTTCTCATGGTTATTATCTTACAAGTGTTACATTACCGTTCATCGATCCTGTTGTACC
Source organism: Cryomorphaceae bacterium (assembly GCA_021298235.1). The sequence continues at coordinate 4,614 of JAJTDX010000170.1, forward strand.
ATCGACTAACGTATATTCTAACGTATAAACAAATGTTGCAGGTGCTTCAGGTTCTTCTTTGAATGTTCCATCCCATCCATAATTCTCTCCGGGTTCGGTGGACTCAAAAACTAACTGACCATAGCGATTATATACTCGGAATGTCATTTCTGAAATGAGTTTATCACCAAAACTTCTTGGGTACAGTATGTCGTTTTCTCCATCTCCATTCGGGCTAAAGGTATTTGGAACCCCCACGTTAAAGCCTCCTGATGGTGCATCTACAGCAATGATGACAATTTCAGAAGCCGAACATCCCTCATCTGTTGTAGCGGTTACAATGTATGTCGTTGTTAGAACAGGAGCAACTTCAGCTGTTGAACAATCGGAGGCAATACATTCAAGGCTGGATAGCTGACTTGATGGTGATGCTGACCATGTAAGATCACCCTCGCTTGTTGTGGCGCCAATCGTCACAATATCTCCCGGACTGATCACGGCATCACCCGAAGTAGTTACAATCGGATTTGCCAATACAGTAATGGTTTGACTGTAAGTACTTGTACCGAATGCATTAGTCGCGACAAGTGTAATTGCATAGCTACCGGGGTTTGACCAACAAATGGGTCCCGGGGCAGAACTTGAGGATGTAGCAGGAGAACCTCCGGTGAATGTCCATGTATACGTTGTCGGTCCTGTTGTAGATGTGTTATTTAAGAAAGTCAAACAATCACCTTCACAGATGGTCCCATCAATTCCCAAGTTGTTCGAAATTGCAAAAGCAGCGGTTGGTGTGCTACATGGTGCAACCGTTATTTGAATAATCTGGTCATCTGTACCCGTATCATCTGAAACTTCCAACAAAATATTAAAGATCCCGGGAGTATTAAACGTTATGCTGTGAG